>JADFVM010000193.1 GCA_015222555.1 Pseudomonadota bacterium | reverse complement strand
GATGGGTATGATGGATATGGGCGCCATGGAAGGGAAGTCTACATTTACCTTGAGTATTACAGACGCGTCTGGAACCCCGCAATGAGGCCTCACGGTCTCTCTTATGCCGATGATGCATATGTCCATGAACCATGGAACACCGGTGGACAGCATAGTGGATAATGGTGACGGAACATACACCTGCACGGTCTACTACGCCATGGCCTCCGCTATGAGCGGTATGTCGATGGGATACTGGGAGCTGAAAGTCATGATCGGCGGTATGATGGGTGAAGCTGCCTTCCTCTACCCCTCTATTATGATGGACATGAGCGGTGACGATGTTAAAGCGAAATTACAGGGGCAGGCTGATAAAATCGCTGGCATGGGCGGCATGGCGATGTCCAGGGATTACTACATCTATAACGATGGTGCAACACAGGAAATGGCTGGCACTCATAAGGTGGACCTCTTCATCGCTGCAAAGGAGAGTATGATGAGCTTCCCTGCAGTGTCGGTTAGTACGATATTAAATGAGGGTGATGCCACTTATGAGCTTACCGTATCAACCATGTTGGTAGAGGTTTCTACAAACGGCACAGACTGGGTTTCCGCCACTGACGCCGGAGGCAGTCACTGGACGGCAACGGGCCTGACGGGACTGACGACGGATGAGGCCGGCACCGTTTACGTGAGGCTCACCATCAACGGTGAGCAGAAGACCACTAACGGCAGCGCTCCGGCCGATGACGGCACCACCGCCTACGCGACCATTACCGTTACGCCAGGCGCCATGTCAATGTAGCTGAGTGTTGGTATTACTCAAAAAAAGGTTTATAAAATAATTTTTTTGAGTATAATGGCTCTTTCTAATGAATAAATTTTCCAAAACAATAATGGCGGTCCTCATATTTACGGGGGCCGCCTCCTTTTTAGCCCCCACTGCCCGGGCGGCTTCCTGCTGCGGAGGAGGATCCGCTTCTTCCCTTATTCTGCCCAAGTTCTCACGCTCAATGGTGGATCTGTCCTTTGATATGGAGAAGTATGACGGCTTCTGGAATAAGGCCGGCGACCGTATCGAGGATCCCCCCGGTTCGGACCTTAAACAGTATCGACTCAATCTCGGTTATGGGCTTCGCCTGGCAGACCGCTGGCAGGCGAGTGTTTCCGCTCCCTATGTCTGGAACGACAACAAATACTCAGGTATTAACTCAAAAACAAACGGCCTTGGCGACATGAGACTTAATCTCTGGTATGAAGCCTTTGACGCCATACAATGCGTCTGGAAGGTGAAAAGCATTAAAGACCTTAAGCCGGCCACCTATTTAGGTCTTTCCCTTACGCTTCCCACAGGCATCTCTCCCTATGACGATGTGGAAAACAGCTTTGATGTTACAGGTCGCGGCTTTTACCGCCTCGACGGCATCGCGCTTTTTGACAAAACCATTTACCCCTGGAGCGCCACCCTCCTTTTTTCCTACGGCACTCACCTGGAAAGATCTGTAAACCGTGAATATGGTAATTATGTTGAGCCCTATCATAAAAAACTGGGAGACAGGGCGCTGGGTACGCTTTCCTTCGGTTACAGCCATTTTCTGGAGAACATGAGTTCAATGACCTACACGGCGGCATATTCGGACCTTCAGGAAGATGAAGGGACAATAGACGGGAAGACCGACGCCACAAGCGGCCTGAGAAAGAGGTCTGTTGCCGGTACCATCGCCTATTCGACTATGGAGCGCGACTGGATAATAAAAGCGACCTTGAGCCATGCCATCAAGAAAAATGGTTGGGGAGAGAACTTTCCCACCACCGACATTATTAGCATAGGGGTGAGCCATGTATTTCGTTAGGCGAGCACTCAATTTTATCGATATGGCCCCTTATCGGGTCCTGCGCTCAGTCAGATATGTGATGATCTTTTCGTTATTAATCGTCTCCGGCTGCGGTGACTATTTCGATGACCTGCATCCCGATGGCGGTGATAAGCGGCCTGTTGCCGTCCCCGGAACAGTGGGGCCTCTTGTGGGCCAGGACGCAAAAGACTTTACCATCTCCGATTCGCTGGGCAACGCCGTTACACTTTCGACGGAAACCGCCTCTGCCGACGGCGTGGTGCTGTACTTTACCATGTGGTGCCCGGTCTGCGACAGCCACACGAGCAACATGCGCTCATTCGTTGTTACAAGATTCCCTAATATTACTTTTTTTCTCGTCGATTATGTGTCGGGTTCCGTTGCGGACGTCCGCAGCGCCCAGCTGTCAAACGGTTACGCTGACTTCAACGTCCTGGCCGATATAAACGATGTGGCAGAAAAGGGCTTTGATGCAACCATGGGCACCACCGTTGTCGTCAACAGCTCAGGCGTCATCGTCATGAACGAGGACTACAAGGATGGATCGAGGTTAATAGATATTCTGGAGACGCTGCCATGAGAATAGCGGTGATCATATTTATTTCCCTGCTTGCCTTTGCCTTGCCTCTCAACGCCCAACAGGAGGATGAGGGTAAATATATATTTGAGGGCCGATGCGGCGGGATGTGCCATCAGCTGCCAGACCCCGCCTTGCTTAAAGCGAAGCAGTGGAGGATGGTGCTCAATGTCATGCAGAAGAGGATGATGCAGCAAGGTCAGGAGCCGCTTACGGATGAGGAGTTTGAACAGGTATTTGACTATTTGAAAAAATCTGTTATAGATAAATAGTATAAACCGAAATCGAGGAGGGGAGAATGAAGAGAGCAAGGATTGTGATGATAGTGATGCAGGTTTTCCTGGTACTGGCCATTGCTTCAACCTCATTGGCCGAAGAGGGCTGTCCCGGTTGTGGCCTGGAGATAACTGAGGCGAGCCCCAAATTTACGGTATATTATAACGACGGGGGTGAAAAGACCTTCGGATGCCCGCACTGCGCCATGGAGGAGGTTTTAAAGGGAAATGTGAAGAGCGCAAAGGCGATGGACTACCTGAGGCGTGAGATGATTGACGCCAAAGGGGCCTTTTACCTGAAGGACACCGAAGTGGGTGGTTGCTGTGAGCCATTCTGGCTTTCCTTTGCAACAAGAAAGGAGGCGGAAAAATTTTCGAAAGGCTTTGGCGGAGAGGTCCTGGCCTATGATGAAGCGCTAAAAGTCATAGAGGCCGAAGCGGGGAAAGGAAGGCACAGTCATGGGAAGGGCCACCTCTGTGGCACCATGGCCGGAATGCACAGAGGCGGCTACATCCATAACTATGTCTCCATGTATAAAAACCATTCAAAAGAACTTGGCCTCACCCAGTCCCAGATAGCAAAACTTTCTGCTATTGACGATGAGTGCAGTAAAAGTTGCAATAGTTTGTCCAGCAAAATCGCCGGAGAAGAAGAATCATTGAACAAGCTGATGCAGGACGAGACGATCAATGTAAAAGCAATAAAGAAGAAAATTAAAGAAATTCACAATTTAAGAACTAAGCTGGAGATATCTCACTTTGAACACCTTGGCAAGGTACAGAAGATACTCTCCCTTGAGCAGAGAAAGCAGTGTAAAAAGATGTGTAATAAAAAAATGGGTTCTGGGTGGCCCATGACCCATTGATGATCAAGAGGTCGCCCCCCTTATCTTTGTCAGAAAAAGGGGGTTAGATTGGAAAGATCCTGTCCTGATTTCACTGGCCCGCATTTTTTATCGGTTTTTGTCGCCACAGATTGTAGGGCTGCAATAAAAAGCTGATGAGACATGGGGGCTAACTTTTTTCTTCAGTAATTTCGCCTTCACCTAGGTTGAAGGCGTCATGAAGTGTTCGTACTGCCAGTTCCGTATATTTGGATTCAATAACGCAGGAAACCTTGATTTCCGATGTGCTGATCATCATAATGTTGATCCCTTCCTGTGAAAGGGTCTTAAAGACCGTCGAGGCAATGCCGGCATGGCTTCTCATTCCCACGCCGATGACGGACACTTTAGATATGTTGGGATCCCCTGTGACACCTTTCGCAGCCAGCTCAACACCCGTCTTTTCAACCAGTTCGAGCGCCCTCTTGTAGTCGCCTTTGGGAACGGTGAAAGTCATGTCCGTATAACCGTCTTCACTGATATTCTGAATAATCATGTCCACATTTATATTTGACTCCGATATGAGGCCGAACAGTTTTGCCGCAACGCCCGGTTTATCGGGAACCTGAATAATCGTAATTTTTGCCTCATCCTTATTGTAAGCGATCCCTGAAACTGCCACTCTTTCCATTTCCCGATCCTCCTTTGTAACCAGCGTGCCCTCATTGTCTGAGAAGGTAGACCGTACATGAACAGGCACATGATATTTTTTTGCAAATTCAACTGACCTTGTTTGAAGAACCTTGGCTCCAAGGCTTGCCATTTCAAGCATTTCATCATAGGAAATCTTTTTCAGTTTCCTGGCTTTTTCACAAATATTAGGGTCAGTCGTATAGACGCCCTCAACATCGGTAAAAATCTCGCACACGTCAGCCTTTAATGCGGCAGCAATGGCAACGGCGCTTGTGTCAGAGCCTCCTCTTCCAAGGGTGGTCACATTTCCATGTTCATCGACTCCCTGGAAGCCGGCAACAACGACGACCTTACCCTCTTCAAGGTCTTTTTTTATGTTTTCCGACCCGATCTCCTTAATCCGTGCTTTGGTATGGGCGCTGTCCGTAATGATTTTTACCTGAGAGGCGGTGTAGGACCGTGCTGCACAACCGATCTCTTGCAAGGCCATGGAAAGAAGGGCAATCGTAACCTGTTCTCCCGTTGAGACAAGGACATCAAACTCCCTTTCATTTGGAGTTTCAGAGACTTCATTGGCCAGGGAAACAAGCTTGTTCGTTTCGCCGGTCATGGCCGACAGGACAACGACGACATGGTTTCCCTTTTCTTTTTCACAGACAACTCTTTTGGCAACATTTTTAATCTTTTCAACAGTGCCTACAGATGTCCCACCAAATTTTTGAATTACAAGCGCCACAATCTATCCTTTTCTTCCTGCTTTATGTATTGCCATCCCCTCCGCATCTTCCCAGCTTTCCAGAAGAATCTCGGAAAGGGTAGGGTGTGCGTGGATTGTATCCACCATCTCTTCAACTGTGCATCCCGCTTTCATGGCCAGTGTGGCCTCGGCAATGAGGTCAGAGGCATGAGCGCCGAAAATATGGACCCCCAGCGTTTTTTTAGTCTCCCTTGATACGATGACCTTAACAAAACCGTCTTCTTCACCCATGGAAAGCGCCTTGCCATTGGCAATGTAGGGGAACCTGCCAACCATGTAAGGTGTTCCGGCCTCTTTCAAGGCCTCTTCTCCCTTTCCTACAGAGGCAATTTCAGGGTGGATGAAAATTGCCGCAGGAACGGCGCTATAATCCATGACAGATCCATTCTTCATGGCATTTGCTGCCGCCACTTTTCCTTCCTGAGCCGCCACATGGGCCAGTGCCCAGCCACCTGTTACATCTCCCACTGCATAGATGTCAGGGCAGCTCGTTTCCATTCTATCGTTAACCTTAATTGCACCATTTTCAAGCTCAATGCCCAGTTCCTCAAGGTTAAGATCAAAGTTATTTAACCTTCTTCCAATAGCAACGAGCACCTTTTCAGCCGACAGCTTACTCCCGTCCGCAAGGGTGATTTTTACACCGATTTCACCTGTCTCACTGTTAACGACCGCTTTACCTGTCTGGACATCAATGCCTCTTTCTTCAAAGCGCTTTTGTACGAGCCGTGAAATTTCTCTTTC
>JADFVM010000192.1 GCA_015222555.1 Pseudomonadota bacterium | reverse complement strand
GGGACATTATAGTGGGCAACCAGAGCCGCTGCCACATCGTCCTGGGTGCTGAGTGGGTTGCTGGCACAGAGCACAAGGTCCGCCCCTCCTGCAATTAAAACACGGGCGAGATTCGCCGTCTCGGTCGTAATATGCAGGCAACCGCTCATCCGGACCCCCTCCAAAGGCCTTTCTCTTTCAAAACGTTTCATAAGGCCCCGAATGACCGGCATTTCGTTCAGGGCCCATTCAATGCGTGCTTGACCTTTGTCAGCCAGAGAGACGTCTTTTATATCGCTGGCGATTGCTGGCATGCTTACCTCCTAAAATAAAATATCTTCAACTTAAAATAGCGATTCTACTTTTTATTAGTATCCAGATATATATCCGATCAGCCCCAGCAGGAGCCCGACAATCAGGTTGATCAACTTTATCTTCAAGAAATCACGGCGAGATTCGGCAAGCAGAGGCAACATGCCGTGGCCGTCCTGTACAATAGAGCTGGCCAGAAGAACACTCAGCGGGATGGCCTTTTCCGTAAAGAGCGTAAGGAACACAAGATGCGGCCCCGATTCCGGGACAATCCCTATGACGGCAGCGAAGGCCAGCATGATCAGCGTGTTCTCCTGCATCCAGTCCTGGAGATGGAAACTGTGTACCAGGAGGTGCATCAGTAGAAGGGCCCCCGCCGTCCAGAGGAATATCCGCGGAACATGAACCTTCGCCACATGATTCCATAGGTGCTCCTCAAGGAAATGGTCCGGGACGGTGGACACGATGAATAGGGCGGTCACGGAGACGAGAAGGATGGTCATCTTGATCCAGTTCCATTCAGTCGGTCCGATCTGGTTTGTAAAAAGCCCGAATATAAACAGTGCCAGAACGATGGAGAGCACACCCCTGGCCATGGAGCAGCGCCTCCACTGCTGTACGATCTCCCTTCTGGGAAAACAGTTGCAGGCCTCCACACCGTGAAGCTCTAATTCCTGCGGACAGGCAGCCGGATTCGCCGCTTTTCCCAGGACGGCATCGGTCAGATACCCTGCTACAATGCCGACAACAAACAGAATAAGAAAAATGAGCAGGGCCGTTTGTGGGATCATTGCCAGCATCACAAAGGACTCGTCGCCGCTCGTAGCGATCATGGCCGTCACCACTGCTCCGAGGCCAACAACGCGGTGCGAGTATAGGGCAACGACGACAAAGGCGCCCAGACAACCCGGCGTGACACCGAGTAAGGCGGCAATCAGATACTGTTTCCAGCGACTTCCCCTGAACCACTTCTGCCACAATCCTCCTGTGAGTACGTTCAGGTACTCCACCACAACCATCATCATGAAGACGAAGCCGGTGATCATCACCGCATGGGTGAAGCTGTGCATGTGAATTTCGGGCATTATTCCGCTTCCGTAGATTCGAGTATCTCCCTCACTGCATCAAGAACTATCCGATTGTTCTCCTCGGTGGAAGTTGCAAATCTCAGGAAGTTGTTCCCCAATCGTTCATGGTGCAGGGGCCTGATATGGATATTTTTCTTGCTCAAGGCCTCGGCAAATTCATCTGCGCTCATATTCGGGATCTTTCCCAGGAAGAAGTAGGTCTCCGTAGGGTATGTTTTTATTCCCAAACCATGCAATGATCCGGCAAAGTCCTC
>JADFVM010000191.1 GCA_015222555.1 Pseudomonadota bacterium | reverse complement strand
GTTGAGACAAGTTGCGGAGAATAGATCTCCAGAAGAATATCGTCCTTTTTGACAGACTGCCCGGTAAAGTCGATGTACAGCTTTTCTATCCATCCTTCCACTTTGCTCTGCACCTGTGTTACCCGTTTTTCGTCGTAAGCGACAACACCGACAGTCCTGATCTCCCTGGAAAGGGAGCGTTGCTGAACCAGAGCTGTTCTGACGCCGATATTCTGGACGGTGACGGGATCGATCTTTATCGCCCCTTCGGCACTTTCTTCCTCATCGTCCTCATAGGCAGGGATGAGGTCCATCCCCATGGGGGATTTGCCGGGCTCATTCCGGATATAAGTTGGGTCCATGGGCGCTACCCAGTATTTGACTTTTTTCTCCTGCCTGGTGGTGGTCATTTCCTGCATTGTAGTCCTATTCTTCCTTTTGCCGAAGAAGTAGCCTCCGGCACCGACCAACAGGAGAAGAATAATTATAAGAATTATATTGAGTCCTTTTTTCATTGTGTCACCTCATTGTCCAATTTCGGATTGGGGCTTTGGGCTTGAATCCGCACCCACAATCCCCAATCTACAATGGGCAATCCCACTGCTTCTTCCATTTCAGCCAGTGTAATTTCATGATCCGTTATGGCCCTCATATATTCAATCTCATACTTAAATAGTGTTATCTGATTGTTAAGGAGTGTGAGAAAGTCCACCTTGTTTACTTGATAACCTGCAACGGCTGAATCGAGTGAGGCCGTTGCCTGGGGAATGATCCCATCTTTGAAAAGCAGGGCCTGTTCATGATCCCTGTCCATTTCCTCTTTCAGTTTCACAATCCTGAAATTGAGGCTGCTTCGGACAAATCGCAGCTCATTTTCAGCCTCACTGACTCTGGCAGTGACCTCTTTTATCTTTTTCCCCTCCCTGGTTTTGTGCCATATAGGCAACTTAACCTGCACCATGGCGCTGGCAAAGTCCGGCCGATCAATGGTCCCTTTGTCTTCTCTTTGCCCATACTGCAAAGAGAGATTGATGTCGGGATAATATTCTCTTTCAGCAAGTTTCAGTTTCTTTTTTTCCATATCTATCCTGGCCTGAATCTTCTTTATGAGAGGATGTTCATTGCCAAGGGTTTGTTGAAGTTGATCGACGGAGATATCAATCTCGGATAGTCTTATTTCCCCGGGATCTCCAAGTGGCAACTGAGGCAGGCGGTTCATGAAATGGTTAAGGCGGGCCTTGAGCGAGTTTCTCTTTTCCCGGAGAGAAATAATTCTTTCAAGCAGTTTTGACAGCTCAACCTGCGCCTTTAGAATATCCTGCTGAACGCCGCGGCCAACGGAATATTTTGTTTCCGCTATGCGAAGAAACTCTTCAAGCAACTCCTTGTTACGCTTTGTTATTTCCAGTGCCTTATTTGTAAAATAAAGAGAATAGAAACTTTTCTTCATCTCCTTGGCAATCCATAGCTTTAAGATCTCCCGGTCTTCCTCTGATCTCAAAACATCCATTTCGGCAATTTCTTTCTTTAATCCCCGTTTACCCGGGAAGGGAAAGCTTTGCATAATCCCAATCGTCTTTTGTGTCATCGCCTCCTGGTCCAGGTCAAATGTATCGACAGGGACATTCATGAGACCAAACGATAACATCGGATTGGGTAAAGAGGATGCCTGACCTGCTTTTTGGTCAAGGGCTGCAATATGATCTTCCGTTGCATGAAGTTGTGGATTGTTTTTTAATGCCTCATCAATAATGTTCTCAAGAAGGATAACATCGTTTCCAAAACTAATACTTGGAATCATGGCGAGACATAAAGCAAGTGCAAACAGAATGCATGGCAAGGGTTTCTTCATCGGTTCACCTGTAAAAAATCATTCATTATTTGAGTATCGGCTATGGCAGTATTACGACTTTTCGTATAGCTTTATTTAGTTAAACTTAAGGGGATTGATAAAAGACAAACGACTACGCCGCCAGGACGCAATTGTCCGCAGGAGGGGAGCTTTCCCCAAAGAGAAAGGTATCAAATAATGTAGATTGAATGGGTTTTATGAATAGACTGTTTAAGCGGGGGAGGTGGATGACCTAAATCAAACTGACTCTTTTGAGATAAAAGGAGTAAAGAAGGACCTGTTTCTAACCCTAAAATGCTGTAGAGGCCGGTTATTAAATTAGAACGTGCATCCTTAACCGCCGCCGGTGCATAAAGTTCACAGTGGGGGCAGAAAATTTTATTGCTGGAATCATACTGAAGGTCGGCTTTTGCTGTATCATGGCAGCTGAGAGAGCTAAGGTGCTTTCCGTGACTTGTTTCAGCCTCAGTCGAGCTGTCATGATGAGACATGCTCTTTGTGCCGCTCATAGCCAAGCTGCTACACGGCAGAAGGCAGATGCTTATGAGCAACATCGATGTAATTGCCAGTAGAGACACTTTTTTATTTTTTAAATTCTTCAGTCGCATATTTATAGTAACTACCAATCAATGAATTTAAAGTCAAGATAAATATTTTAAGCTCTTTGTTGGTTTAGGGAAGATAGATTGGTACATTTTAAAGTTTAGATTAATAAAAAAGGAGAAAGTTTCGGAAATAAACAACGCCGCAGCAAATTGACGGGGTATTTGGTTGTCATTCCGGGTTGACCCGGAATCCAGATTTGTAAATGGCTGGATTCCCGCGAAGTTTATGCCACATACGGTACGGGAATGACGAAACGCAGCAAGCTGCGGGGAATTCAACTCCAGGCGATTAAATTCCTCTGATCCTCTCCAGTAATTTTAATCTGGCTTTTTGTTGGAATAGTTCCTCTTCCGTTTTTTCTGTCGCATCTTCCCGCCTAAGTGCAAGAATGCCATCATAGGCAGTAAACATATCCATTGTTTCATAACCATGATCACGCAGATAATGAATTAACTTTAATGTCCTGAAGGCATCAAACCAGCTGTGAAAATGTTTCAGAAGTCCATAACCATGGGGACTGTTCTTTTTTAATTTATCCCACAGTTCATCAAAGACATTTGATTTCAGGTAATCGCCCAGAGAAAGATCAATTTGACAGCAGCGACTCAAGAGATCTTTGCCGCAAAGGTTTTCATTTGCAGACCTTCCTATGAGGCGTAAAAATTTTTTTAGTATTATAAATGAATTGTAGTTGTAAAAGGGGATATCACTTTCTTTCTCTACTAACATCTCCTTCATTTTCTTTCCCGTCCCGAAGGGCACCCTGTGAGAGATCCTTGCCGAGGGGTAAACAGTGGTTGAATGAACTTGGCCCATATTGTCGTATTTTGCCAGCTTTTGCAGGAAATAAAAATCTTCGGCCGCCTCTTTTTTGTTCATCCCCCCCACGGCAAGATAAGCCTTAGAGGTGCATGCCATGGTGGACCCGATGGTATGAAATGCATAGGGTGAACCAGCGTAGTTTAGCCCCATAACGTAGTATCGAAGAAAGAGTTCATAACTGCAGATAGCGCTTTGATTTAGTTCATCCTCAGGTATCTGGTGCCGGTAGGAAATAACGGCGCAGGCCGCTCTTTCCCTGTCAAAATATTCCCTGAGGGCCTGCAAATAGTTATCTTCAACAAGGGTGTCGGCATCGAGTGAAATTATCAGCTTTTCTCTTTTGGAGTTGTAGTAAAAGGCTGTCAGACTCAGGTCCATGCCGATTTTTCTTGCCAGGCCTACTCCACCGTTTTCCGGCAGCTCCAGCCCCGGGGAAGAGGCATCCACGTAGGCCAGCCTCATGCCACTCTGTCTTATTTGGTTGAGATCAGCTGATATAACATTCTTTGATATATCATCAGAGAACAGATTCTTTGAAAGAAGGTAAGACAAGCAGGTGAGGGTATCCTGATTGTTATTGACATCCTCTTTTGAAGAAAAGCCCTTTGCACGGTTATTGATGACGCAGATGACCAGTGTTTTTTTTAGTTCAGAAGGGGAATTTCGGGCGAGATTTGCAAGTGTTTTAAAAATGTTGTCCCTCTCAGCCAGCGCCGGGATGACGACGACCTGATCAATATTATCCCTTGACCGGGCAACAAGAGACCACTTTTTTGTCTCAGCAAATTTATTCAGGTATTTGGAGACTTCAGGCGGACAATTCATTGAATACCAGGGATTTTAATGTGTCATAATCCGCATCCTCTACCCAGTGTATCTTTATCCCCTGCTTTTCCATGCGCCGGAACCAGGTTTCCTGCCTTTTTGCAAACTTGTGAATTGCTGAATTAAGTTTCTGGAACATATCATTATAGTTTATCTTGCCTTGCAGAAATTGGCCTATGTAGCGATATTCCAGGCCAAAAAAATCAATTTTCTCCCAGCTTATGCCAGAAGCATGGAGAGCTTCAACCTCTTCAGTCATGCCAGAGTTCAATCGTTCCTTTAGGCGGCGGGTGATTCTTTCTCTTAAAATTTTCCTGTCCCAACGAATACCAAGAACCAAAGGATGGATTTCTGGTCTTTGTTCCTTGATACCATTGTTTTTGGTAAAATCTGCAATTTCAATTGCCCTGACGAGTCGATTTCTATCCAGCAGGTCTGTCGTATTGTGAAGTTGAGGGTTGAGATCCCTTAACCTTTCAGCAAGGGACTGAATGGAAGATTTTTCAAGTGACTTGCGAAGCTTTTCGTTAGTTGGAACCTCTGCCAGGGCGTAGCCTTTTAAAACAGACTCGATATATAAGCCTGTACCACCCACCATGACGGGGGTAATTCCCTTTTCAGAAAGCTCATTAAAAACTTCGAAGAACCGCTTCTGGTATTCAAAAACACTGAACTCATGGGAAGGCTCAACAATATCAATGAGATGATGGGGGATGGTCTCGCCCTCTACAATATATTCATCAAGGTCCTTACCTGTCCCGATATCCATGCCGATATAGACCTGTCTGGAGTCGGCCGAGATGATTTCTGAATGGAGTTCTTTCGCCAGACGTGCTGCAAGGGATGTTTTCCCTGAAGCGGTAGGCCCGAGGATGACAATTAAATTGCATTTGTGTTTATTTTTCATAAAAAAATTAAAAAAGGAGGCTGCTCTGGCCCCCTCGAATTTATTGAATCCCTAGCGGGTGCATTCCCCGCGGCTTGCGGCGGGGTGGTTGATTGATTTCTCTGGAAAAGTTCTCTTTTCAATGGTCGTTCCAGTGAATGTCAAGTAATTCGAGGATATTTTTTTGGAGGGGTAAGAGGTATCCCCTAAGTCCGACAGGCTCCTAGGCGTTAAAAGATTGCTCGCAATACTAATTTAATCCTCGCAAGCTACCTGATATATCTGCCTTTCCGGAAAAGAGATGGCCGTCAACTTGCCCATTGCGGGATAAACACAGCCGGTGTCAATATTGATGCCATATGTTTCATCATTACTTCTATATTTAAGCGGTTTCGTTACAGGTGAATGTCCTATGACCTGTATGACCTGCGGTTTTCTAAAATTTGCTAACCTTCCCCTGTTCCACAGTATATTCAATGCATTTCTTTTGTTGACGTCGCAGGCCTTTTCTATTGTCATGGAAGGGTGTATCCCGGCATGGGAGAGAAAAAAATATTTTGTCTCAATGTACAGGGGGAGTGTGGAAAAAAAATCAAGGTGATCTCCCGAGATTTTATGGCCATAGCTTAACAGTGTAGATTGCCCACCATTGGCCATGAAAACACCGGGGCCGTACAAAGATGAGCCATCAAGGTAGTCTAGAAGAAGATGCTCGTGATTACCCATGACCGGTCTTATCCCCTGGTCCCTGCATAAAGATACGACACTTTTAGGGTCCGGCCCTCTATCTATGAGATCCCCCACAGAATAGATTTCCCTATCCTTTGGAATGATTGAAAGCAGCTTTTTCAGGCTTTTTATGCAACCGTGAATGTCACCTATAATAACCAAATCTACTCGTCTTCTTCTCTTAATTTGGCAAGAACAGACATGTCTTCAAGGGTGGTGACGTCTCCTATTGTCTCCTTTCCGCTGGCGATATCCCTGAGCAATCGACGCATGATCTTGCCACTTCGGGTTTTTGGTAGATTGTCGGAAAAACGCAGATCGTCGGGCCGGGCGATGGCGCCAATTTCCTTAACAACGTGACGCTTTAATTCATCCTTTAGCTCGTCACTGGCGGTGACTCCTTCTTCCAGAGAAACAAAGGCAGCGATGGCCTGTCCCTTTAAATCGTCGGGTCTTCCCACAACGGCAGCCTCTGCTACGGAAGGATGACTGACAAGGGCGCTTTCTATTTCCATGGTGCCTAATCGATGTCCGGAAACATTGATAACATCATCGACACGGCCCATGATCCAGAAGTAGCCATCTTTATCTTTTCTGGCGCCGTCACCGGCAAAATACATGCCTGGAATGTCAGACCAGTACTGCTTTTCATAGCGCTCCGGGTCTTTATAGATTGTGCGCAGCATGGAAGGCCAGGGCTTCTTAATAACAAGATAACCGCCATGCTCGGCATCCACAGGTTGTCCTTCCTTGTTGACTACATCTGCTACGATGCCTGGAAAAGGTCGTGTGGCAGAGCCGGGTTTGGTCGGCGTTGCCCCCGGGAGAGGTGTAATCATGATGGCGCCCGTTTCTGTCTGCCACCAGGTATCAACAATGGGGCACTTTTCCTTGCCGATCACCTTGTTGTACCACATCCAGGCTTCGGGATTGATCGGTTCCCCCACAGAGCCCAGTAACCTGAGACTGGACAGGTCATGCTTTAGCGGCCACTTATCTCCCCACTTCATGAAGGCTCTCACCGCCGTGGGCGCCGTATAGAAAATATTGACTTTATATTTATCGATTATTTCCCAGAACCTGTCAGGATTGGGATAGTTGGGCGCACCTTCGTACATTACCGATGTTGCGCCATTGGAGAGAATACCGTAAATAATGTAGCTGTGTCCTGTTACCCAGCCGATATCGGCGGTACACCAGTAGGTATCTTCGTCTTTCAGGTCGAATATCCATTTGCTGGTAAGGTGTGACTGAAGCAGATAGCCTCCCGTTGTGTGGACTATGCCTTTCGGCTTTCCTGTAGTGCCGCTTGTATAAAGGATGAAGAGGGGATGTTCGGAATCGAGGGGCTCAGCCGGACAATCAGAGGAGGCCTCTGACATAAGGTCCTGCCACCACAGATCTCTTCCTGGTTTCATGTGACATGGAGAGGGCATTCTTTTTTGCACAACAACATGTTCTACAGAAGGGCAGTGTTCAAGGGCATCATCGACGTTCTTTTTCAAGGGAACTTCCGCCCCTTTCCTGTATGCGCCATCGGCTGTAATGACGACTTTTGCTTCCGCATCGTTTATTCTGTCTTTAAGGGCTTCCGAGGAAAAACCGCCAAAGATGATGCTGTGAATCGCGCCGATCCGGGCGCAGGAGAGCATGGAGATAGCCAGTTCAGGCGTCATACCCATATAGATGGCTACCCTGTCCCCCTTTTTTACACCCAGGGACTTTAATACATTCGAGAACTTGCAGACTTCTCTATGAAGATCCTGATAGGTTAAAACCCTTTCATCTCCGGGCTCGCCTTCCCATATGATGGCCGCCTTATTTTTTCGCCATGTGGTCAGGTGCCGGTCGATGCAGTTGTAAGATATGTTTATTTCACCGCCAACAAACCACTTGGCAACAGGTGCTTTCCAATCCAGCACTTTATCCCATTTTTTAAACCAGTGCAGTTCTTCAGCCTGCTCAGCCCAGAAGTTTTCCGGATTTTCAACAGAACGTTTATATAACGCCTCATACTCTTCCATACTTTTTATATGCGCCTTTTCACTGAAAGATTGAGGCGGTGTGAAGAGTCTTTCTTCATTTAAAACGGATGTAATGTCTTCTTGTGATTGTGACATAAAAAAACCTCCAGAATTGATGTTTTTATCTAAGGCCCCCTAATCCCCTCTGGCTTCAAGAGGAGGAGTATTAGCACCTCCCCTTATATAAGGGAAGGTTTGGAGGGGGTATTAAAGTTAAATGAAATTATCGCAAATATAATTACCGGATTAATGGGATCAATTAAAATACGAAATAAGATAGTTTATTTTAACAAGATATCACGTAAAGTCAACGATATGTGGCATCTTGACGGTTTAGATGAGTTAAAAGCGGATTTGATTCGGCAGTAGTATATACAAAAGAAAGGGGAGACTTAAAAAGTGGGTAGGTTAAAGGCGGCGCGCTCCTTTGGCGAAGCGCACCGTATATCAATTATTTGCTAACCTGAATAACTCTTTCGTTAAGCGCTTGTACCGGTCTTGCATTCATCTTGTAAAAAGAAGAAAATCTTCTCATTTGTTGAGAAGATACTTCAATGGGTGTGGTCATCACGTTCCAGCTGACGCCCTCACTGCAGGGTGGTGTAGTCAGCGACCCGGAGAAGTGATAATAGGTCTTGTCTGCCGGCAGAAGATCCTTTGCATTTACATTAAGGCCCAGGTATGTCATTTCATGTCCTGCTTTGTTGGGAATATAATCCCATATTTTCTGGATTAAACTATTTTTCTTTCCCTCTTTAAATACGACGCCAATAACAGCAAGTTCACCATCTTCAGATTTATGAACAAGGTGGGCCTCCAGGGGATAGCCTTTGCCGTCTATGGTATTTTCACTTGGTCCATGGAAGTGGAACTGAAGGAGGTCATATCTTTTCCCTCCAATGACAGCGTAGCTTCCCTCGCCGTAATTAACCTGAATAGCATGGCCGTTATTGAGAACCTTTAATGTTGAATCGCTGTAATTAAGTTCAATTGCCTGCAGGTCAGCCTTAACGGCACCTGTGATGTCAATGGGTGACTGGCTTTTTCCCTCTTTACATGCAGCGTATTCTTTTTTAAGGTCACCCCAGTGACTTGGCCCAGTGGATCCATCATAGCTCCAATGGGCAGAATGCCCCTTGTCATGTTTATCTGAACTGGCCATTGCGCTTGTTGATATCAGTAATGATGATATGGCTATCATAGCGGAAAGCAGAATTGATTTATTAGGTTTCACTTTATTGCCTCCATGGTCTTTATGAATTTTAAAATTCAAAAAATATAGAATCTACACTGGAGATTGTCAATAGAAAACGTACGATATTGTTATCGCTGCCTAACTTTTTTGATTGAGACGCCGGTACTCCACGAAGGAGACCTTCTATACTTAAATCCTCACCTATCTCAGTCCAGTGGATTCCGTAGTCAGTGCTAAAATACCCATCAGACCTTCATAAGTTTTGATTGATTCTCTAAGAATAAATCGGTAGTAATCATAGTAATCTAGAAGCTAATAATGTTTTTAGCCTCAGGATTACTTCAGGATTTGACCGATTGGAACTATAAAAAGAAGTGGGAAAAATTGTGATGACTCATTTAGGAATTACGTAGGGCAGGCCTTAAGCCATGTTGAACAAGAAGATCTAAAGGCCTGCCCTACATAAAACAAAAAATAAAAAAACCCCGTGAGATTTCTCCCACGGGGTTAAAAAGATCTTTTAGTCTATTTACTTAACTCAGACTAGTTGAACTTTGCATGAAGCTGCAGAGAGATAAGAGTAGCCGCATCATCAGGACCAGCGGCTCCTACAAGAGCTTCTCCTGGTGCAAATTGTGCAATATG
>JADFVM010000025.1 GCA_015222555.1 Pseudomonadota bacterium | reverse complement strand
GCATTCCCCGCGGCTTGCCGCGATATATTAAGAAGGTTGTCTCCGCGCTCATACCCCGCTGCTTGCGGCGGGGTGATTGATTAACCAACCCCGTCGGCTTGCTGCGGGCTTGGTTATTTTCAATAATCTGCTTTTCTCTTCTAAATGCCAAGAGATTTTTTACAGGCAATGTTTATTTTGATTCTGTCGCACTTGTGTGAGAGGCCTTAAATCAATTAGCGCTTGAAAGAAACTCTATTAAACTGTAGGATTTGACTTCATATATGGAAGGGCATTTTTTACAAAAAGGGAGGTAAAAAGCAGGATGATCAATGAACAAAGGCTTATCGGGAGCTTCATCAAACTTTCAAAAATTGATAGTCCTTCACGTCATGAAGGAGCGATTTCAAAACATCTTAAATTAATCCTGGAGGGGATAGGCGCCAATCCAGTTGAAGATGGTGCGTCCAAAACTACAGGCGGGGAAAGTGGGAACCTTTTAGCTAAAATCAAAGGAAACAAACCTTCTGCGCCCACCATTGTGCTCAATGCACATATGGATACCGTTGCCCCTGGAAGGGGCGTTTATCCTGTTATTCGTGATGGGGTAATTTACTCTTCAGGAAATACGATCCTCGGTTCTGATGATAAATCTGGCATTGCAATCATACTGGAAGTCATTCGGTCTCTTAAGGAGCAGGAGCTGCCTCACGGAGACATTGAAGTTCTTTTCACAGTGTGTGAAGAGGTTGGCCTGCTTGGGGCAAAGAGCTTTGATACGTCTCTCCTTGATGCCAAATTCGGTTATTCTCTGGACTCAACAAAAGTTGGCACACTGGTTATCGCGGCGCCGACTGCCAACCATATTAAATTCACCATACATGGCAAGGAGGCCCATGCTGGTGTTGCACCTGAAGACGGGATAAGCGCCATTAAGCTGGCAGGCCATGCCCTTGCCAAGATGCCTCTGGGAAGGATAGATGAAGAGACTTCTGCAAATATAGGCATCATTCAAGGTGGAACGGCCACAAACATTGTTCCGGGAATGGTGGTTTTAGAAGGTGAGGCAAGGAGTCACTGCACAGAAAAGTTACTTAAACAGACAAACACGATGGTTAAATGTATGGAAGAAGCTGTGAATACAGCTAATAGAGAAGGAAAAAATGTTGATGGCGCAAGGTTGGACGTTGAGGTCTCCCTCGATTTCCCTCTAATGCATCTCGATAAAGAGAGTCCGCCTGTTAAGCTCGCTCAACGAGCGGCCATGAAGCTGGACAGGGTTTTGAATTTAATTGTTGGCGGTGGCGGCAGTGATGCCAACATATTCAATGGCAAGGGGATTGAAATGGCCATTATGCCGACGGGCATGACTGATGTTCACACCAATGCTGAAAATATTAAAATCGATGATATGGTGATAACAGCTGAGCTGCTTCTGCAGACACTCATAGAGAACTGCCGATGAGATGACAACAATTAACCTGTTGAAATCTTTCTTTTTTTTATCATCTTTGTTTCGATATAGTTTTGCAGGATTTTAGACTGCTTCCGCCCTAGGTTTAGAAATTCAATGCCCATGCCGGCCTCCTCTTCGTCGAAAGTTTGGTCGAATGTTGCAGTCCAGACAATTTTTGCTTTCGTGGCAAAATCCATGGAAACTTCAGGAATCTCGAAATGTATGTTTAACTCAACCCCCTCAGGTAAAGGGTGGAGTGTATGGATAAACATTCCACTTGCACTTATATTTTTCGCCTGTGCATTAAGGAAATCCATTTCCGTATTAAAATTAACACGCAGTGTTATAGGAAGTCTCTCGTTTTCCCGGATGACGGGATTGGCTTCACCACTCATTGATGTCCTCTTTTATCATTTTAATCGCTTGGGGTTGATTCCCCGCAGCTTGTTGCGGGGTCGTTTGTCGCAAATCTAATGATTTAATATCAAATAATGTAGTAATTGGCAAATAAAAAATTGGATTATAACGGCCTAATTTATAATATGTGCTGTAAGCTCATCAGCTAAAAGGGCCCCTTTATCTGTCAGCCGGAGCCTATCCTTTTCTATAATTAACAGATTATCAGGACAGTTGTCTATGGCTGGCAACGATACAGCCTCTCCCAGAGTAATGCCAAACCGCTTAAGAAGATAATCTTCCTGAAGACCATCAACAGTTCTAAGGGAAGTAAAAACGGTTTCCATGAGAGCACTTCTTCTGCTAAGCATTTCTATCTCATCAATTGGCATTTTGGCGCCATTCAAGCAACTAATATATTTATCTGTATCGCTTACATTCCACCATCTCAACCCCCACCCAAACTCCTGCAGGTAAGAGTGTGCAGCAGCTCCAAAGCCCAGATAATTATCACCATTCCAATACTTTAGATTATGTCTGGACTGATAACCTTTTTTTGCATAGTTAGATGTTTCATAGCGAATGAACTCTCTTGTGCCGAGATAATTTGTTGCGGCATTAAAAAGATCCTCCTGCCGTTTATCTTCCATGGGAATAAATTGACCTTTTTTTGCTCTCAAGTAAAGGGGCGTATCTTGTTCCAGAGTAAGCATGTAAAGTGATAAATGCTGAGGTTCGGTATGGACGGCCTTTTTAAGGTCAGATAGGAGATCATTGACGGTCTGCCCTGGTAGACCATAGATAAAATCGAGGCTTATATTTTCAAAGCCGGCCTCTTTTGCATTTTGAATACAAATTTGAGCTTCATCAGCATTATGAAGGCGGCCAAGGAAGTTCAGGTTGCCGGCCTGAAAACTTTGAACACCTATGCTTAATCTGTTGATACCGACTTTTCTGAAGGCTGGCAGTTTTTTATTATCTGCCGTGGCCGGATTCACTTCCAGGGTAATCTCACTTCTATCTTCGAGGATGAAGGCTGAAGAGATCTCATGAAGCAATGCATCTATATCGTCAGG
Source organism: Pseudomonadota bacterium (assembly GCA_015222555.1). Classification (GTDB taxonomy): domain Bacteria; phylum Desulfobacterota; class JADFVX01; order JADFVX01; family JADFVX01; genus JADFVM01. The sequence goes on along the minus strand of JADFVM010000025.1, from coordinate 72 downwards.
CGTCATGAGAGAGGGCGTGCCTCCTCCAAAATAGATGGTATCAACAGGGCAATTCTTTAAATCAAAGACTTC
>JADFVM010000190.1 GCA_015222555.1 Pseudomonadota bacterium | reverse complement strand
TGACGCAGCGCCAACATTTCCCTTGTCATGGAGATTGGTAAACCATTTCTCATAGGGAATTCCCACACCTTTTTCAACCAGTGCATCATGAAGCCTGGGACGAAAAAACTGGGAAGAATAGTGTGGTAAAAACCAGGTAATGTCATCGACGTTAAAATTACGCTTGTTAACGATTGAAGCAAGAGCCACAGCTGATTGAGGCATGATATGTTTTTCGAGAATTCGGGCATCCTGCTTCAGGGAAAGGTAATGTTCTTTGAGAATGACGTAGGGATCATCAACTTCTCTCATTCCCTGAAAGCTGCCGTCATCTTTTTTGACGCCTCCTGCATACATACAGACAGGCAGGTCGCCGGAATAGGAGATGTTTTCAATCCAGTCGATAGCAAGCGTCAGTCCGTCATTGTTGGGTTGATCTGTGATCAGGGCGGCCGCCGCGCCGTCAGATAACATCCAGCGCAGGAAATCCTTTTCAAAGGCGAGGGAAGATTTTTTCTTCAGCGAATTGACCTGTGCCTCAGTTTCTGTCTCGAAGTTTGAAGCTTTCATGCAGCTGGATACAAATTCCGAACCGGTGGCAACAGCATGCTTGGATAATCCCGATGCTACGCTCATGTAGGCATATTTCATGGCCGACATGCCTGAGATGCATACCCCTGCCGTTGTGACAACTTCGCAGGGTGGAAGCTTTAGCTCACCCTGAACCATATGGCCGTGGGCCGGTTGAATTTGATCAGGACTCGATGTGCCGCAGGCCAGGCAGTCAATTTCTTCCAATGTCTTGCCACTTTTTTCTAAAAGGGTGGTTACTGCCTGTGATGTCATCTTCGCGTTGTTGTGTGTGAACTTGCCTGTCACAGGATCGACGGCATAATGACGTGCCTTAATTCCGTTGTTTTTAAGAACGATTTTGCAGGAACGTGATCTTTTGCCATCCACCATGCCCAGGACATCTTCGATATGCTCGTTGTCAACGGGGGCGTTAGGCAGAAAACTGGAAATATAATTTATGTACACCCTGTTATTCATTCGGATCCCTTAAATTGAAATTCTAGTGACCTGCTTGTAGTCCTTAATATAGATCAGATTAAATGTACTGTGCCATCCGCTCCGTCGATGAGCCTGACGGTTTTTCAAACTCTTTAACCTGATTCTCAAGCTTTTCCTTTATAAAAGGTTTTAGTATTGCCCTGAGAATAACGCCAAGAGGCATGACCGTTAAAATCATCGTAATTAAAAAAACTATGTAGACGATGAGCAGAAATCGTCTTAATGGATGGCCTGTCCGGCCGATTGCTCTGAAAAGCTTGCCCCAGATAAAAAAACTTCTGTGTGCAATTTTCTCACCTGCAATGTACCTGGGGTTGACCTTTACGGCACCTAATCCTTTTAATAAAGAGGAGTCCTTCTCCGTCTCCAGTTTTATGAGTGAATCGGCGATGGCGCGTCCAAACCGCGAAGCTCCCCTGATATCATCGGCCGCTACGCCGGCAGGAGGGAAAATACCCCAGAAACCTTTTTTATTACCTGTCAACAGCCAGCGTGGTGTGGTAACAAAGGTTGCCCAGGGCGGGCCCTGGTCCACCAGCACGGCATTGTCAATAAGCCTGGCTCCAATAGAATTAAGCATGCCCTTGATCTTTTCCTGGGCGCTTAACCACATTCCCCGACAGGCTATGAATGTGATCACCGGTTTGTCTTTGAGTACCCGTGCCTCAGCGGATTTAAGGAATCCCGTTATAGGCAGTGAGGGAGAGAGAAACCATACCTGATAGGCAAGAATGACGAGGTCAAACTGACTGTCCGCATCAAATTGAACCGCTTGCATTTCGGGTGGATCCATATAGACACATTCCGGGAAAATATCAAAAAACCCCAGGATAGGCCAGGGAAAGGGATAAGGTTTTTTGGGTTCAAGATTCTGCCAGACAATCTCGACATCCTTAGCGTTTTCAAGAGGGGATATCATGGATTGAACGGCCCTTGTTAACTGACCTGTTTGGGAATAATGTAAAACCAGAATGCGCTTCAATTTAAAAAAATAGACAAATCCTTGAGATTTGTCTCTATTAAGATTCCTGTTGAAAAGAAGGCCCTACAGCAGAAAAAAACCAGTCTTTGAATATACTGAATTGCAGGTCTAAAGGCAAGAGGATTTTAAGATTCAAAATCTCTCTTTCCCTTGACTGGTAACTATTTGCTGATATAATTACGCTCCTTGATTGATTTTCTATGAACATCTGTTTTAGTCATTAAAATGTAAATATGTAAAGGAGGAGAAATAGTAATGCTGAGAGTGAAGAAAATTCTGAAGGTGAGCCTGGTTTATCCGCTAATAATGCTTTCTTTTGTTGTAATTGCCAGACCGGCAAATGCAGGTGAATGGCGCTTTCCCGTAGGCCTTGGCTATGCCGGTGGATTTGACGAAATTGCTGATATTTACGAAAACAACTTGGAAAAGGAGGGCTACCTTGTCGAGGATTCATCATCCCTTCCCGTTGGACTTTCTTTCAATCCCTATCTGCAATTTGATAGCGGATTTCGAGTGGGGGGCGGTATGGGCCCGATGATGCTGATTATGGGTGATGCCTCTCATTTCGGCTTACCAATCAATTTGAATGTGGGGTTCACTTTTTTACCGAAATCCAATGTATCACCCTATGTGAAGGTAGGTGTTTCCCATCAGATCGCTTCCGGTGATTACGTGGAAGGTTCTGATCCCGGTTTATTAGGTGCTATCGGCGTCGAATTTTTAAGAAAAAAAGCTGTAGGCTTTGGTTTTGAAATAGGATTTGATAAGTCTGAAGTCGAACTGGAAAAGAAGCTTACTGCAACGACAAGCAAAATGGAAAAAGTAAGGCCCGTCGATGTGGTGGTAAGTTTTTACGCTGTTTTCTGATGCTATTAATTATGAAACAGAAGGGAGTCGAAAAATGAAATTGAATAAAGCCATGAGAAGTTATCATCAAAAACGATTAAAAATTACAAAATCTCAAATTATTTTAAGCCTCATTGTTCTGATAGCCTTGATGTCAGGCTGTGCAACGAACAGGGGAATTATCGATGTGAGGGTGGCTGTTCCAGGCAATCAAGCTGGGGGTACAGTTGTTAAGATAACAAATGTTACTGATTCACGTGTTTTTGAGTTGAAACCATCGGAAGCTTCAATTCCATCGCTGAAAAACGGAGAGATTGATAATAAAGCCATTACTTCGCGGGCCATTGCCAGGAAGCGGAATGGTTATGGCAAGGCATTAGGTGATATTTTGCTGCCAGAGGGTAGAACTGTTGAAATGCTGACGAGGGAGGCGCTGACGCGTTCATTCAGGGAAAAAGGTTTTCAGGTGCTTGAGCCGGGTGATGCCGGCTATAATAGCGCAAAACCGATTGAGGCGAATATCGAGCAGTTCTGGTCCTGGATAAACCTTGGTTTCTGGGCAGCCAAGCTTAATTTCCAGTCCAGCATTCATCTCAAAGGTGACATTGCCAGCCTAAAGGGTGGTAAGTCAGTTAACAGTTCTACTCAACTCAGTACGCAGGCTGCCGGCACACGGGCATGGACCAATATTCTGAACAAGGGGATCGAAGACCTTGTTAAAGAGGTGAAAAATCAGATTTAAAGGATGAGTGAAAAGGGTGATGGTTTTAAATAAACTGCCATCTACTTTGCAGCCGTTTTAACGACGGCATCTTTTGACAGGGGCTCCTTGCTTTTAAAGGAACCCTTTATTTTCAGGAAATCCTTAAGGTTTAAAAGAAAGCGGTACCAGCTGTTCGGAGATCGCCAGATCATTGTAACGTAATCAAAGAGGATGTGAAAGCGCTCGAAGTGTCGGCGGTAAAATTCATGAAACCGCTCTTCCAGCCGTTCCTTTGTAAAACCATCGGGGATAAACATAAAGTTTGTACAGTTCATTAATTCCCAGTTTTCATTAAAAGAACCGTGTTTGTGTATCTCGTCATAGATGGGTGAGCCCGGAAAGGGGGTGAATTTGGCGACGTTTATGTCGTTCAGGGGGAGTGATAATGCGTAGTTAATACTTTTGTCAATGCTCTGCTCCGTCTCTCCCGGCAGTCCCACCATGAAGAGCCCCTTCACTCTGATGCCAGCTTCTCTGATGAGGGCCACCTTTTCCTTTATCATGCCCAGATCCGAGTTAGACCTGTGCAGTGTTAAAAGGTCCGGATCACCTGTCTCTATGCCCAGGCTGATCATCCAGCATCCGGCCTTTTTCATTAATTTTAAAAGATCGAGATCGATATGTTCCGAGCGGGCGGCGCAGTTAAAGGTGATTCCCAGTTTGCTGTCGATCACTTTGTTGCAGAATTCCACTACCCTCGACCGTTTCAGAGTGAAAAGATCATCATAGTAATTGATGTGCCTTACGCCGTATTCTCGGTTCAGATATTTAATCTGTTCAAACATGTATTCAGCCGAGTTATAGCGGAAGGACTGCTGGAACACTGACCGATCACAATAGGAACACTGGTAGGGACACCCCCGGCTGGAGACGACCGTTGCATTGGGAGATTTCGGATAATTAAAAATGGGCAGTTTATAGGCCTTTGGAAATCCCTCCAGTTTGCCATAGGCGGGAAAGGGTAGGCTGTCCAGGTCAAGGAGCTGATTTTTTTTGCCGTATCCGGTAAATTTTATCTCGTCATTCTCCCGGTAGAGAAGGCCCGGCACGTCATTGAGGGAGCCATAGTCTTCATCCATGAGCGAGAGGAGAGGGATTTCACCTTCACCGACAACGCCATAATCGATGATAGGATAATCTTTCATAAGTCCTTCGCGCATCGATGTGACGTGAACGCCACCGAAAATCACGGGGATATTCGGATTTTTGTCTTTTATCATTTTTGCGATACGAATTCCGTCAAGGAAGCTGGATGTTGTTGTTGTAATGCCTACAAAGTCAGGTGTATCTGATTCAATGTGGGAAAGGATTTTATCATCCTCCAGGGGAAAGGCATAACAGTCATGAATTGCCGCATGGTGGCCATGTTTTTCAACCCAGGCAGCAAGGCTGCAAAGCCCGATGGGAGGCATGATGTTGGCGATGCGTGAGATGTCCGTTTCGCCGGGCATCCAGTTGACACCCATGGGGTGGATCAGATATATTTTCCTGCCTTTTTTCATAGTCAAATTTCCCCTAATTTGAGGCACTCAATCTAGTGAAGGTTGTTTAAGAAGTCATAGAAATCCCCGTCCTCTGGGTGGGGTTACAGAAAAAAGGTTTTGCCTTAATGTCAGTGCTGAAAAGTCATCATACTTTTCTTTGACGGCCAAAGAACAAGTATGCAAAAGAAAGGCCGCCCACAACTTTGGCCTTCGGCTACCCTCGTTCACGCAACCGATTGCGGCGGGGACAAAAACTCGCTTTGCTCAGACAGTTTGTCCCCTTATTCCGCAATCATCTGCTTCACTCGGCTTCGTTG
>JADFVM010000189.1 GCA_015222555.1 Pseudomonadota bacterium | reverse complement strand
TTGGTTTCACAGTGTTTTCAAAAAATCTTAGCTTCACCCATAGGTTAAGCGGGCATTTTTTGGAAGTGCTGTGCAATCAAGAGGTTGTGCTATATACCGTGATCCAACTGCTTTTTCTAGGTTAAAATAGGGTAATACTACTGTCAATAGGGCTTTTTGTCAATCCGGATTACAGCTCACCAGAACTAAAAGAAAGAGTTTTTGTGAAGTGATACTCCCCGCCTACAAGGTGGGGCATCTGTTATTCAAAACCATCTCCTCCCCCTTGATGGGGGAGGATTAAAGTGGGGGTGAAATCAAGTCTTCGTAGGCACTCATCTTGGGGCGAATCTGCAAAACAAAAAGTTCGGTTATTTCCCCCTCACCCTGCCCCTCTCCCACCAGGGGAGAGGGGATTATAAGGATTGAGTGTTGCTGTCCAAAAGTGGATCATGCTTAGACAGAGGTTAATCTGAGTTCACAAGATAAGGGAAAAGTTTAGATAGGAAAAAGAGTTAAGCGTTGAATATTTAGGAAGCAGGCATAAGCCGGGGCAGGCCCGTATCCCGGTCCAGTCGAAGAGTATACTTTCCAGCTAAGAGTTGTAGAAGTTCTTCACCCAGAAATTCCCGTCTCCACCCACGCAAGAGACGATGATTTTCCGGAGTTGCCGATAGGCCATCGGACAGAAGGGCCGTCACTTCCGCACGTGACGACACAAGAGCGAGATCAACTTTAGAGTCAATACTTTTTCCCTTCATATATGCCAGGACAAAGTCGGTCTGCGCATTAAGGACATCGCTTACATGAAATTTCTCATGATGCTCTGCGCCGATGTTATCCTCTAATGAAAGACCCTTTTTAACAACCTTTAAAATGGCCGAACCATACCTGCGAACCTCCCCGTCATAAAGCCCTTTCACACCTTTGAGCTGTGATGAGGCCTTCGGCTTCAGGCGGCAAAGGTTGACAAGGGCTTCGTCTGAAACGATGTGTCCTCTGGGACGGTTCTCTTTTCTCGCTGTCTCCTCACGCCAGGCAGCCAGTTCTTTGAGCATGGACGAATCCTGGGCGGACATCCTTCTTTTACCTTTTATCTTTTTATATTGTGTGTAAGGGTCCTTTTCCTCATACCGCTCGGTCTCTTCATAAAGCGCTCGTTCTTCTTCCATCCAGACTTCCCTGCGACTGTCTTTCATGCGCTGAAGCAGTTTGTCACGCAGTGTATGCATATACCGTATGTCATCAATGGCATATTCAACCTGGCGTTCTGTCAGTGGCCGTTTAAGCCAGTCCGTTCTCGATTCCGTTTTAGAGAGTTTAACGCCAACAAGCTGGCGAAGAAGATCACTAAGAGAAATTGTTGAACTGAGTCCTGCAAAACCGGCGGCACAACGGGTATCGAAAATATTTTTTGGAAGGGCGCCGGTAACACGATTCAGAATAATGAGGTCCTGCTGGGCATCATGGAGGATTTTAACTACACCGGGATTCGCAATAAGGCGGCCAATTGCTTTAACATCACCAATGGCGGGTGTATCAACGAGATAGCACTCATCTTCAGAAACACCGATTTGCACAAGACCCAGCCTGGGATAATAGGTTCGTTCCCAGACAAATTCCGTATCTATGGCAACACTATCTGCCTGCATGGCCCGATCGATTATCTCAGATAAACCTTTTGCTGTATCGATTAACATGTTCTCGTCTTTCTTTGAAAATACATGAGTACTTTCAATAAGGTTAAAGGGGGGACATACTACTGGTAAATAGCCGGTTTGTCAATGTTAAGTCCGAAACTCCATCATAGGAATTGGGAAAAGTTGACATTTATAATGAAGAAATCACTCTCACAGAACCCTCTTTATCTATCCTCAGCACCTCCCCCTTTTGATAAATCCCCTTGACTTCGACAATGTCACCTCGCCTGATCTCGTCAAACTGCCTGTTCGCGTCAGAAAGGTCCCGGTCAAGCCGTCCCAGCTGAATCCTCCCTCTTTGACCGCAAAGAAAGACTTTTCGTTCCCCCTTCATGATAAGCAGATCGCTGACGACTCTAAAATTTTCACCCCCGTCAGCTGGCAGGATATCCTGTAGAGTCATGCCATCCTTTCTCAATACAAGATAGGAATATTTAAGCTGCGATTTGTTAAAGCCTGTTCGTTTATCCATCTCCTTTATGAGTGATGTCATGGCCCAGCCATAGCCTTCATGGCACCAGTCCTTTGGATTATCCAGGGCGCCGCATTTATCCTGAATGATACATGGCGAATAAACACTACTCCTTCCCCTCGCCAGCAATTCATCCCGTATCATGAGGAGTTTTCTTGAGGAATCACGCAGCGCCGGCTCAATAATGAGCATCCCCCCTCTTGCCTCCAGATGATCTTCCATGAGTGTCTCAACAAGATCACAGCCCATGTCAACGCGACTATTATCTGCCAATATCTCCCCAATTGAATTTGCAAGGATGATGAGATCAAACCTTTCTCCGCATAATCCTTCATTTATTTTTGACATATCAAGCTTCACAGTTCTCACAGTCAGATCAGCCAGCCTGTTTTCCGGCAGCTTTTCTGAATAAGCGTTCCAGAGTCGTCTTGGCATCAAGCTTGCCTCATCGAGACATTGTTGGGTATTATCGGCTGCCATCAGGTTTAACGAAAGAGGGCCTTCCCGCTGTTCAAGCTGCGCAAGAAAATTAATGAGACCTAAGGTCGCCGTTCCCGGACCACAGCCAACATCGAGGACAGATAATTTTCCGCCACAATCGGTGAACTGATCAACGGCAGGATGAAGCATTAGCTCAGAGAGCGCTTTATTGACTTTAAGCAGATTTGAAGGGAGAAAGTAGGCAAGATAGGCCGCCATAAGCCGGTCATCTTTGAGATAAAACTCCGGCCTTTCTTCCACTTTTTTTGTAAAGTAATCGGAGAGCCTCTTTGTATTAAGGGCCAGCTTTTTCAGATCACTCTCTTTAAGCGGACTGTTAGCAGGAACTTCCAGCAGCTGTCTCACCCGTTCAAGAATGAGATCATCCACTATTTCAGGAAGCGTTGTCATAAGCGGCTTAGTTGAATCATTCAAGGCCTGATACGGTTGATGGCAGCGGCCACTTCGTGAAGGCGCGGTAGAGCGAGGTTGCCAACCTTATAGGTTGACAATATATCCAGGCCTGATTTCTCTATCTCTTTAAAGGCAAGGGCAAGCCCCTCAGTCAGGCTTTCCGTTTTAGAGACATAATGTTTTGCGTAATAGGAGATCAACAAACCGATAGTCCTCGTCTGCCCCATATCCACAAGCTGTTCCACTTTTGAGAGATCGATTTTATGCACACCATAGACGAGTTGATCAACATCCTTAATATCAATTTTCTCTTCATAACGGCCCCGGCGAGGACTGAGGCGTTTTACATCGGGACGCCTTTTTTCTCTTTTGTCCATGGGCGGCAACACACGGGTTCCCTCTTCCATCTTCTCCGGCCTTGCAAGCCTGTTCGCCATCTCAGTCACATCTTTCGGTTCATAGGCGTCCATCATAATTACCCTGTCACTTACATCAAAGTAATCGCCCGAACCTCCCATTACAATCACCGTCGAGACGCCCATCTCGGTATAAAGCTCTCTCACACGATGAAGAAAAGGGGTGATGGGCTCCTTATCACGAACAACCAGGGCCTGCATTCGCTCATCTCTGATCATGAAATTCGTCGCCGACGTATCTTCATCGATTAAGAGAAGACGGGCATCGCATTCAAGCGCTTCAATGATATTGGCCGCCTGCGATGTGCTGCCACTGGCATTTTCTGTGCTGAAGCGGACCGTATCCCGATTAAAAGGCAGCCGGTCTATAAAAGGGCTGATATTGACATCTGAAACAGAACGACTATCTTCTGAACGGATCTTAACTGCCGTCGGTTCTGTAACAACCAGTTCGCGGCCATCACCGGGGATGTGGTTGTAGATTCCCCGCTCCAAGGCATGAAGCAGTGTAGATTTACCATGAAATCCACCACCCACAATAAGCGTCACGCCCCCGCCAATGCCCATACCTCTTATTTGCCCCCGATTTGGCAAGGTCGGCGTAAAGGCAAAATTTTCAGGCGATTTAAAAGGGATGACACCGCCCGTGAGAGGCCGGTCATCAACACCGCTGAAACGGGGAAGCATTGAACCGTTGGCGACAAATGCGATAAGCCCCTTTTCCTTCAACCAGCTCCGCAAATAATCCTGGTCTTCAACCGATTGCACATGGGCCTCGGCTTGGGCCGAATCAAGATTTTCAAAGAAAAGGGATTCTTTAACAAGCTGCGGCAGTTCCTTAAAAAACATCTCTTCAGCATCTTTCCCAAGGATTTTTCGGCCATCGGCAGGAAGGCCGACAGTGAGCCTGGCCTCTACCCTTTCTGATGAAAGAATGAGCGCATTTCTGGGAAGGACCTGCTGCCCGCTCGTTTCAATAGCTATCTCTCCCCCCTTGCCTGTTCCTCTGCGCCCCTTAACATTAGCGCTAATAGACCTTGAAACCACTCTTCCAAGATAATCTTCGAGAGCAATCTTTCTCACCTTTGTGGCCCACAGTGAGGAGGGGATGGCAGCGCGTGAGGCTTTCACGTAAATGCTGATGCGGGAGGCCAGGGCAAAGGGATCGCCCTGAACATGATCGACGATCAGGCTGTAATCACCAAAATCAAAGTCGCCTTGAATTTGTTTATAGGCCTTGTATCCTTTTCCATCGATGCTTTTAATGATTGATCTTAGACCTTCCATTGATATGCCTT
>JADFVM010000024.1 GCA_015222555.1 Pseudomonadota bacterium | reverse complement strand
TGCAGACAAAAAGAGAAACAAGAGGAAGGAAAGGCAACAAATAGGCAATCACACCTCAAAGGATGTCACTTTGAACTTTCCTGACCAATAATCGATCAATGAAGAGCGCCTGCGAAGATTTGGTTTGTCTTTCCTAAACCGACCTGAAGGCCTGCACTACATTTGTAAGGTAAAGAAGGGATTGCCATTCGACTACTATTTGAATTAAAAATATCCTCATTTATTGCAATATGACCGACTTTTTCGTACATGAACCTTTTTTTGTTGCTTTTCACTCTTCTATTGCGATAAAAAAGCTCTATACTTCTTAATCTCACCAAAATTATTTAGCGTCAAAACCTAAAAAGAGCCAAACTGCGATGGGAATGGAAAACAGAAAATACAAAAGGGTCCCCTTTACCGTTGATGTATTAATCAACAATGCCGTTCTCGTCAAAGGAATTGATATAAGCAAGTCCGGCCTCTATGTTCATACAGGTCGATCTTTCCCTGCCGGGAATATCGTTGATGTGACATTACCCATTAATGCATTGAAGATATCTGTTAAAGCTAAAGTACAGCATAATCAATCAGGCATCGGCATGGGGCTTAAATTTGTGAATCTTCATGAAGAACAGGCAGAGATTATCAATCAGTTTATTGAAAGTTACGATGAGAAAAACCATGGAAAACCGGCCGGGAAAAAACAGGTATTGCTCATTGACGAGAATGAGACATCCAGAAGAATGAATAAAAGCAAACTTGTCATGGATGGATTTACCGTCATCGAAGCTACGACTGGGGTGGAGGCTATTAATATCCTTAAAAAGGAATCACCGGATTTGATAATCATGGATGTCTTTATGCAGAAAATAGATGGCTTTAAGGTCCTTGCCATTCTCAAGCAGTCACCAAAATGGAAGGATGTTCCCGTCATAATATTTTCCTCAAAGGGAACGCAGGATGTGGTTGAAAAGGCGATGAATGCCGGCGCCAGTGAATTCCTCCTAAAAATGATGACTACACCGGTAAAACTCTCCGACACAGTGAAAGCCCTTTTAGGTTAAGTTCTTCATATTACCGGGAGGCTGCCCGGCAAATCAGCCAGACACCGATGATCCATCAACCAGATACCCACAAGGATATGTCATTTCTGAGTTAAAGTGGCTTTCCTTACTCACGTCACATATTAAATTTCCCCTTTATTTTTATTTATTTCCTGCCATCCGAATGCTTTTGAAGGCTAAGATCTCATAACTTTTGATAAATTATAATCGATATGATAAAGTGATTTCTGCTCATATTGACAAGTTCTCTACTATTTTCTCTATTTATAATTCGAACCTCCATCAGGGATGACCTTTATGAAAAAAATAATAAAAGACAAAAGAAAAGAACTTGATGCACTGATAAAGAAAGAGAAAGTGGAGAAGAATTTTTCAGCTCTCTCTACCATCATCCTGGACAATTTTCCCAATAGATTGTGGAAAAAGTTAAGCGCCGGGGAAATTTATGAAGTACTGAAAAACTATACTCTCTTCATACTTAGCGGCCCACCTTACAGTAGGGGGGAAGATGGCCTTAACGTGTCGAAACCAAAGGTTCAAGTTTACAACCCAGAGGAAGAAGAATGTTCTCGCTATTCATTAAGCCGGGAAACAACGGTTGCGCAAATCCATGTGACCAACAAACCTTTCATTTTCGAATCTGTCAGAGGTTACTTCACAAAGAAAGGTTATCGCCTCATGGGATCTGTCCATCCCATATTCACTATTATAATTAAAAACGATAAAACCAAGTCTATCTCCGGCGCTGTCAATGGTGATGAAGAACTGTTCATCAACCTCTACATCGAAAAGATTACCGATGCTAATGAGATAAAAGATATTGAGAATGACCTCCTGGCCATTTTGCGTTGTCTTGACTTTTCGGTAGAAGACTTCGTTAAAATGAAGGAAAGGTTAGAGAACCTGGCTAGAGAAGTTGAAAAAATGGACGCCGGCGAAACACGTTGTAGCGCAAAAGAGGTTTCTGACTTTCTGCGTTGGCTTACAGCGGATAACTTCGTTTTATTGGGCATTCAGGATTATCTGCACCATAAAAAGATAGGTGGCACAACGGCACTGCTGCCTGTTATAGAAAAGGGTCTTGGTATCTTCAGAGAGAAAACCCTGCCGGAAAAAATAGTTCCCGGACTTCTTCCTGAGATAGAAGGGATATTGATCTCAAGAGCAAAAGCTCAAAGAATTATGTCATCCGACTTTTGCAACAATGGTGGCTCGATCATCTACCAGCTATCACCTGTAGAATTTTTCAGCATAAGAACCATCGATAAGGATAGGAAAACAGCGAAGGAAACGCTGATCCTCGGGCGACTGACAAGAGGGGCGACCCATTGGCGCAGTGATGCAATTCCCACGCTGAAACGAAAGGCACTTTCCGTCATTGAAAGCATTGAGCAGGGCCCGGCCTCCTTTGAATACCGGGAGGCAAGAGCGCTCTTCAACTATCTGCCGAAGCAGGAAGCCTTCTATGCAAATATTGACCAACTTAAGGAAACTATCCATAACATCATGTCGGCGCAAAGCGACAATGAAGTTACCATCCATATCAGGCTGGCCGATGAAGGGCGTTATGCCATGGTCATGGTTACCATTTCAAGAAACGACAATAGCTTTTCTGTAAGAACGGCCATTGAAAAACTTCTCACCCATACATTCAAACGACCCATAGCAACATGGCATCACTCCAGCACAGAAGCGAGAGCCCTGCTTTTTTATTACTTCGTTTCACCCGGCAAGGAATTCCATGACATCAACTATTTAAGTCTTGAAGAAAAGATCAATAAAATCGCTATTGGCTGGGATCAGCAATTTTACCTCAGCCTTTATGGCAAGGCAGAAAATGAGGCAGCAAATATCTATAAATGCTATATCGATTCAATTGATGCCGTTTATAAAGACTCTACACGGCCGGAACGGGCCGTTTCAGATGTTTTAAAACTGGAAGACCTCTTTCGTCAGGGACCGATCCAGCTAGACCTGATAATTGATGGGAAGGGGAAGGGCGTTGTAAAGCTGTATGCTCTTAGTCCTGTCCCACTGATGAAAATATTGAAAAAGCTGGAAAACTTTGGTCTCTACGTGACAGGAGAGCAGGCCTATAGTTTTAAAGGCATCGAGAAAAGAGGAGATGCCTATATCTTCAATTATATACTGGAAGACAAGCCTGAGAAATTTGAGAGGTTGAATGAACTCCTACCCGTCTTTTTTGACGCCATGGTTGCCGTAAGTGAAGGCCGGTGTGAAGATGACAGCCTGAACAGGCTTCTCATTCTGGAGGGGCTTGACTGGAAAACCATTGAACTTGTAAGGACATTAAAGAATTATCTCCTTCAGATCAACAGAACCTATAGCAATGCATCCGTCATAGAGACAATCGTAAAGTGCAGCTCTGCAGTAAACAATATTTTTCAATTTTTTATAGGACGGTTCAGACCGGAAGGCGTGAAGAAGAAGGAGAGGGCTAAAATACTTGAGGTCCTTGGAGCAAAGATCCAGAATGAACTGGCTGACATTCATAATCTAAATAATTTTCAAGTGTTGAACACTCTCTACGAAATTGTTAAGCACACCGTTAGAACCAATTTCTTTATAACACCGGCACGAGACTACATCTCTGTAAAGATCGTTAGCAGAAACATTGCTGAAGTTCCTTCGCCAAAACCGATGGCAGAGATCTACGTTCATTCTCCAACCTTTGAAGGTGTTCACCTAAGAGGAGGCCGCGTCTCAAGAGGTGGCATCAGGTGGAGTGACAGGTCTGAAGACTTCCGCACGGAGGTGCTGGGGCTTATGAAGACTCAAATGCTCAAAAACAGCATTATTGTCCCGGAAGGGGCAAAGGGTGGATTCATCATTAAGAAAAATGATTTTTCATCGGAGGATGAACAATATAACTACATGAAGGATCAATACAGCGCCTTCATCAGCGGCATCCTCGATTTGACTGACAATTACTCTTTAGACAAGGAGATTCACCCGAAAAGACTTGTGATTTACGATGAGTTTGATCCTTATTTGGTCGTCGCGGCAGACAAGGGAACGGCCACCCTTTCCGACACGGCCAATGGAATTTCGGCTAAATATGGATTCTGGCTGGGAGATGCCTTTGCTTCCGGCGGAGCAACAGGCTATGACCATAAGAAGGAAGGGATAACGGCTCGCGGCGCCTGGGAGTCGGTAAAACGTCATTTTAGAGGAATGGGGATAGATGTTCAAAAGGAGTCCATCACCGTTACAGGAATAGGCGATATGTCAGGTGATGTATTCGGCAACGGCATGCTTCTATCAGAAAAGATCAAGCTGGTAGGCGCATTCAATCATAAACATGTCTTTCTCGACCCCAACCCTGATCCGGGAAAAAGCTTCAAGGAAAGAAGGCGTCTTTTTAATCTTGGCCGATCCTCATGGACTGCTTACGACAGCAACCTCATCAGCAAAGGGGGAGGCATTTACCTACGATCTGCCAAGTCTGTCCCTGTAAGTGATGAAATGGCGAAATATCTTGGTACAGACAAAAAGGAAGTGACAGGTGAAGAAATGACCCGCTTACTTCTCCAGTCCAAAGTCGACCTTCTTTATAACGGTGGCATAGGAACCTATATTAAGGCCACCACTGAGAGTCATTTAGATGTTGGAGACAAAGCGAATGACAGCGTCCGGATCAATGGCTCTCAAGTGAAGGCAAAGGTCATTTGTGAGGGCGGCAATCTTGGTGTAACGCAAAGGGGAAGGCTGGAATATGCACTAAGAAGACAGGGGAAGATGAACACTGACGCCATAGACAATTCAGGTGGCGTAGACATGTCTGACCATGAAGTGAATATAAAAATCATGCTTAATCACCTCCTTGAAAAAGGTGAAATAAAAAACATGGACAAGATAGATGAACGGAACAGACTTCTTAAGGAAATGACGGATCAGGTTTCCGAAAAGGTTTTAAAAAACAACTACCTTCAGGGTGCCGCCATATCGATGGACCTTTTAAGAGCAAACAGGAACCCCGAGCTTTTCATGGCCACCATAGATGAAGTGGAAAAGTCTCTCGACTTGGAAAGAACGGAAGAGTTCATACCGACAGGCCAGGAAATTACCGAAGCGATAGACAAGGGGGAAGTTATATTTACGCGGCCAATGATCGCCGTTTTGATGGGATATGAAAAAATGAAATACTATAATGACATCCTTAAGTCGGCAATGGTAAAGACATTCTTTGTTCAGAGATATCTCAAGGACTATTTCCCTGAAAAGATCAAGAGGGAATTCGAGCCCTATATAGAGGAGCACCGCCTTAAAGATGAGATTATTTCAACTGTTATAATTAACAAGATAGTCAGTCAGGCGGGTATTACGCTGCTGCCTCTTATGTCAGCCTTTACAGGAAAAACTGTCGCTGAAATTGCCAAGGTTTACATTATTATAGAGAACCTGCTACAGGCAGACAAATTCAGGGCTGATGTTTTTGCACTGGACAATATCATCCCGTCAGAATTGCAGTACAGATACCTGATGGAGATTGAAGAAATAATTACCTACGCCCTTCGATGGTTCATTACCCACCAGACAGAGGAAAGAATATCTTTTGACTTTGTTCTTCAATACACAAAAATTGTTAAAAGTTTCCAGGAAGAGCTCTTTAGCTGTATTACTGAGACCTGCTGTGGGATGAAGGTAAGTAAACTTGAAGAAACCATGAAAGAACATGTGGCCATCAATGTGCCTGAAGAATTAGCGAAGACCTACGTTACCCTACCCTACCTTCGGGATGTGATGGATATCATTAGAATTAAAGAGGAACATCACTACAATTTTCACGAGACGGCCCGACTCTACCTAAAGGTGAGGGACTTTTTCAATATTGACTGGCTGGGAGAAACGTTGTCAAACCTGAAAGCGTCCGACAAATGGGGTAATGAAAATATCGCCAACCTGAGGCATGAGCTCAGAGACTATCAAAACGGCGTCGTTGTTTCCGTTCTAAACTTTAAGAGAAAAAGTGAAGACCTCATTGAAGCCTTTGATCACTATATTCAGGAAAAGGGTGATGAAGCAGAAGAGTACAGACAAAACATAGAAGATCTCCGCGCTGAAGGGAAAGTGGGCATTATATCCTTAAATGTTTTAATCAAAAAACTGGTCCGGTTTATCTCTCACGGGGAGGCAGAAGTGTTATAATGTTTCAACCCTGTTTCGCCCGCCATTTTTTGCCGCATACATGGCCTGGTCGGCCCTGTTAATTATGCTGTCCAGGATATCATTTTCATTCCATTGAGTAACACCAAAACTGCATGTAATTCCATCAAGATTACCAAAGCTTGTTTCCTCTATCTTTTCTTTCAGCTTTTGGGCAAGATTTTTTGCGCCTTCCAGACCGGTTTCAGGGGCGAGCACCAAAAACTCTTCGCCGCCCCATCTTGCGAGTATATCCTGATCACGTATATTGAGGGCGGAGAGTTCTGTTAAAGCCATTAAAACGCCGTCGCCTGCCTCATGCCCATACACGTCGTTAACTTCTTTAAAATAATCGATGTCAAACATTATTATAGAAAATACCGTCGAGTATCTTCGTGCCCGGGTAAGCTCAGCCAACAAAAGTTCTGCAATCTTCGTACGGTTATACATACCCGTCAATCCATCAGTAACGGCTTGCTGTTCAAAATCCCGTCTTTCACTCTCAATCCTTGAAACATCGGTGAATGCATAAATACACCGGTCAAGTTCCGGAAAACTGTTGCAGGACATACTATAGGCCTTTGCCCCCCGGCCAGAAGCACCGGGCTGCAAATAAACGGTATGATTAATATGGGGTTCTTCCATAATCTTTGAGACAACACCATCACAACCAACGCCTGGATAAGGATTTTTGACTATCTTCCGGAACAGATCTTCAGCCTTTGTAAAGTTTGACCGCAGGTCTTTCAACGAGTCATAGCCGAGATATTGGAGGAGCGTTTTATTGACATAATTGATTTCTTGCCCCGTCGTAGTCAACATAAGGGAAGGAGTGCTGTCCAGAACAAAGCGAACAAAGCAGTTTTCAGCTTCCATCTCTTTTTCATGCATAATGAGTGTGGCCGTTTGTACGAGTGCTTCAAGCAGGATCTTCGGTTTAATGGGCTTCATCACATATTTTTCAATGCCGATATTAATTGCTCTCATCAGGTAATCCTGCTCATTCACACCTGTTGTCAGAATAATATGGGCATGGGGATCTACTTTTTTTATCCTTTCAGCCAGGTCAAGACCATTCATGACGGGCATCATGATATCAGAAACAACGACATGGGGCTTTTTCTTTCTGAATGCCTCCAGTCCTTCCTCACCGTTGGTGGCGACATGAAAGGTGCATCCCCACTTTTTAAAATAGAGGGACATGGATTTACGAATATCTTCGTTATCCTCTACATATAAAATGGAAATGGATTTTAAATATTCCTTACTCATTTTTTTCAATTGATGGAGGGGTTTGGAAAAGTTGACTTAAAGGACCAGTTTCGTCTATCAGTATACTTACCTATTATCTCTGGTTTTTTATCAATCTTCCTTTAAAATAGGATTGAAACGTATTGAAAAAGATTCTTTATAAAGCTAATAATAAGCCCATGACGCAATCATTGGCAGTCACTACCGACTGCTTGTATTTCATTAGAACCCAGTTTTTCCAGCAAAGCTTTAAAGCGGTAGTCAGATTCACTGCCGGCCTTTTCCATTATTTTAACCCTCTCATAGAGGCCTTCAATTTCTTTGTCACACTCGTCAATCGACTTGCCCTCTGACAGGATATCAATCACTGAAGAGATAAAAAGCCAGAAAAGGAGTGTTTCATAGGCCTCCCTGTTAAACCATAACACATCCTTATGTTCATTGACGTCCATATACTGTTGAACCATTCTGTTATTGAGCAATATTGTCAGATCCTTCTCTTTTTCCAGCCTGGTTTCAGCAGGCATTTCGAGCAGGGCATTCAATAACAAAGCATCGCTTCCCGCTGTTCCCTCATCAAGCCCTGATTCAACAAAGGAGGAAATAATTAAAGGATCAAGCCGCCACTCGGAAATTGGATTTACCCCTTCGCACGCTTTCATGTTTTTCAGTGGACGCAAGAAAAGGAGTGGCAAAAGAATTCGCCATCCACTTACAGGACAGACATCATCCTCTTGGAAGTTGTTGCTTATATAAGCTTGGAGAGATTTTTCTGCAGCCTCATTTTTTTCAGGTCTCTTAGAAAACCTGGCGATAAATTCAAGACTGATTTCATAAGCATTGACAGCCTCCTTCAGGATCGTATCGGGGAGTTCTTCCAGCTTTTCATGCTGTTGTACCGCTGTGAGAAGATGAGATATCTTCTGCTCAAAGGTACGTTTGACGTCAGGTACGATGCCATCTTCTCCATACCCGCCGGCGATGTAAAGCAGACTGCCAGGGTTTACGGCCTCCCGGAAGGCATCTGTGACGGGCCTTAATAGAAACTCTGCCAATGCCTCGTCAATGGAAGGCATGCCTCTACCATCAAGAAAGTTCATCAACGGCCCGTAGGGTTTCTCCTCTGATCCCTCAAGTTGACGAAAATCGACAAAGACATGATATTTAAAGGCATGGAGTTCAATGGAAAGACCATTATCCAGAATAGAGCCATTAGATCGGATAAATTCAAGTCCACTTGTTTGATCCCTGAAAATGGAGAAAAGGTGGCGGCAGTCAGAGGAAACACCTAGTCCATAAGCGAGATCGTGCTGAATCATGTTGCCAAAGCCGTCATTGGAGACTGAAGAATACCTTATCCAACCCCTGGCTTCATCAAACTTGTTGTTATAAAGAACAAGAGAACGTTCTTGCCCGGCGCCATTACTATAGGCAAAAACATTTTCATTAACACCTCCACTGTTATCAAAAAAGTCATAGAGCAGAAACTTTTCTACATTACTGTAAAGATACCTTTTTTTAAGGAGAGGAAAGATTTCGCGTTCGTGCCGTTCTACAAGATGTGAATCAGGCTGTTCATCCCAGTAGGCACGCCTGTATTCCATTCCATACTTTTCCGTAAACCCTTCAATCTGTCCATGACCGAACATGGGCAGGCCGGGCATGGTAGACATCATCATGCAAACGCCAAAATACTTGTCATCCTTTCCGAATTGGGCAATGGCCGTATCCTCGTCGGGATTATTCATGAAGTTTACGTAGCGTTTAAGTATCTGGGGATTGAACTCAAGCACACTTTTTATTGACTGGCGATATTTGCTGTTCTCTTCCGCTTTAAGCATATTCATAAAGGCGCTGTTATACACCCTGTGCATGCCCAGCGTTCGGACAAAATAGCCCTCCATCATCCAAAAGGCCTCTGCCATGAGAAGTGTATCAGGGGCTTCTTTGTGTATTCGATCCACAACCTCGCGCCAGAACTCAACAGGAAAGAGATGATTGAACTCCTCCTTCGAAAGGGCATGTTCCGCCCGTGAGGGGATATCACCGCCTGAACCTGGGAGAGGGAACCAGAGACGCTGATAATGTTTCTTTGCCAGTGTCATGGCGGCATCAAACCGGATAACGGGAAACTTTCTCGCCACATGGAGGATTGTCTGAATAACCGCTTCCCGCACCTCACTTTTGAGGTAGTTCAGTTGAGCCGTATCGTTCCAGGGCATCTGTGTTCCATCGTTGCCATGGTATACATATTTAACATCACCGGAATGACGATCCAGGCGCTTAAAAACAACGGCGGCATCGGTTTTGTTCCAGTATCCATCTTCGATAAAGATACCGACCCTGTCATCGTCACTCAGGTCAGGCCCATCAAAACTATAGGAAGGAAAGGGTGAATAGTCACTTTGAACAAACCAGTCAGGATGTTCGACCATCCACCTGGAGTCAATGCTCATATGGTTTGGCACCATGTCACTGGCCAGCCTGATGCCTCGCTGCCAGGCGCGGTCACGAAGGTTGCAGTATGCCTCTTCACCACCCAGATCCTCTGCCAGAATATAGTCATAAAGTGAGTAGGCTGAAGCCACAGCCTCCGGATTCCCGCAGATCTGTTTGATCTTCTGCGATGCCTTGCCTCTCTCCCACAGGCCAATAAGCCAGAGTCCCGTATATCCCCGTCGGGCAAGCAAGTCCAACTCTTCGTCAGGGATATGATCCAATCTGTAGATATTGCGCTCATACTTTTTACTTAACTGATCGAGCCAGACATAGGTGCACTTTGCAATAAGAACGAGGTTGGGCATCCAGTCCAGGTCGGCACTGAATCGCTCCACTTCTTCATCATACTCCTCACCGGCAAAATGAGGCACACTGCTCACACCGGGACCGTCAAAACGGATCTTTTCTTCTTCGCTGATAAAATCCAGCCCCTTTAAAATCTGATCAAGAAGATCGGCAATGACTGACCGCCAGTTTCGACGAATATAATCAAGCTGACCTGTCAGTGAATGAGGTGAATGACGCGCCGGTGCCCGGAGCAGATTCAGGAGTGTCTCATTTTGAGGGCCAAAAGAGGGTTGTCCATCGAAAAAAGCCTCCACTTCCGTCATAAGTGTTTCATATGCCGTCGTTTTTTCCAACTCCACATCATCTATAAATTCATGGACTGGCGCATAGGCAGGATTAATATTTCCAAGCCAGAGAACGATGAGTTCCTCCATTACAATATGGCGATTGGAAATCCCTCCAGTAATTCCTTCAAGATACTCCGGCACAGAAAGTCCATCCCTGTAGACCGTGGATGAAGGAAAGAGCTCCCCGAAAGTAAGTAGCAACGCCTTTAATTCAGCGTCTCCCAGCTTTCCCGTCACGGCTTCGAAGAGATCATCAAAAAGGTTTGGTGCCACACTTTTTCTATACCTGCCGATTATAAAATGGAGGATCTCATCAATAAGGCCTGCAGCATAAACGGAACTGGCCTGCAAAGCCCTGTCCGGTGATAAGGAGAGATCCCTTTTTTTATTTACAGAATCAACAAAGAGTCGGGCTCCGTGAAAATTGGTGAAAAGCGTATTGCCCCGTATGGAAAAGAGGCTTTCATCAAAACGATATAGATCACGTGATTTGCGGGAAACGTGAAATTCATAGGTTGGAGCCGAAGTGGAGGCGGCATGAGTCATTTTATGCACAAAAAAGTCCTTTTTTAAATTACTGGTTTAAATTACCTTGAGAAAAGCTCCTTATACTCCCTGACCTGAGCACAGGGAAAGTATGAACAGCCCTCTCAACAAAGTAAAGTAAAGAAATAACAAACTCTACCAAATTATACCATGGACTGTTAATTTTATTAAGAAATACTGACAGGAAGATTTACAGGGGGGAGGGAATAATGAGGCGAGGAGTCTTATTTTCCGCCTCCTTGGATATACTGCCTACATTTATTGGTGACTCAGAAAAAATAAGGTCACGCCAGGGCCAACAAAGACTTGGGAAACAAAGGACTCTTTTAATAAGAAATAAAAAAGGCAGCAAGAAATGCTGCCTCCAGATCATTTTTTTATTGAACGGTATGGGACCAATACCCCCCATTTATGCAAAAGAGAACTTGCTAAGCGGCAGAAGCGCCCAGGCCTTGAAGTTGAGGTAATTTAAATCTCAATTTTTCAACATCCTTTTCTTTAACTTCAACGACCTTCCATGCCTCTGGACTAGCAAGAATTTTCTTTGCCAGCTCATGATTAAGGGCGTGACCCGTTTTTTGAGTAGAAAAATGTCCTATTACAGGCATACCGAGGA
>JADFVM010000188.1 GCA_015222555.1 Pseudomonadota bacterium | reverse complement strand
TGAATATCCTGCTCGTTAAAGTCAAGGAACACATAGGCGTCTTTCTGGGAAATGGCCAGGGTCCTCACTTTCTCCTGTGTCACCCGGCTTGAGATAAAGTTGGCAAGACAGCCGTTTTCAAAAAGAAGCTGACAACTTGCGTAGTCTTCCCTGTCCGTATAGGCCTGTCCTCCCACCGCTTTAATAGATTTCACTTTCGAGTCGATGAGGTTCAGCGCAATGTCAATATCATGGATCATAATGTCCATGACTACGCCGGCATCACTTATCCTGCTTGTAAAGGGGCCCACCCGTCTGAATTCAAGAACAAGGGGATCAGTGATCACCTTTTTAATCTCCTGAACGGCGCCGTTAAAACGCTCCACGTGACCTATCTGCAAATGGACCAGTTTGGAGTCTGCCAGTTCAAATAACTCCGTTGCTTCCTCCAGGGTATTGGCTATCGGCTTTTCCAGCAACACATGAATGCCCTTTTCAATAAATGGCTTTGACACTTGATAATGGAGCGATGTAGGCACAGCGATTGTAACAACATCCACCTTATCGAGGAGTTCATTATGGTCCGTATAGGCAACCGTATTATATTTTGAGGCAATTTCCTCCGCTCTTTCTCTCGATGCATCGCAAACACCAACCAATTCGACATCATTTAATTCGGAGTATATATTAACATGGTACTGTCCCATGTGACCTACGCCGATAACTGCCGCTCTTATCTTATCTAACACTGCTGCCTCCTTACCTTAGGGTTCACTCAATAATAACTTCACATTTTGCATCTCATCTTCAGGCCATTTTTGAGCGAACCCTTATCTAATAATTCCCCGTTGGGATTCTTTAACAAAAGCAATCAGATGTTTAAGCTCATCCACCGCTTCAATTTCTGAAACTATTTTATCCAGTGCCTTCGGAATACTCATGTCGCTTCGGCAAAGAATTTTATATGCTTTTTTCAATGCACTTCTGGATTCGGCGGAATACCCTTTACGCCTTAATCCCACTGAATTCAGGCCACGCGTCACAGCCGGATTTCCCTCTACAAGCGTATAGGGGAGAACATCCCGGTTTATTCTGGACAGGGCCCCCACCATTGCCATGGTACCGATTTTTACAAATTGGTGAATCCCGACAGAGGCTGAAATAATGGCGTAATCTTCTACATGAACATGTCCGGCGAGACCGGTACAGTTACTGATGATGGTGCTATTTCCAACCTGGCAGTCATGCCCTGCATGGGCATAGGCCATGAAATAATTGTTATCTCCAATGGATGTGGCGCCTTCTTTCTTTGTTGCCCTGTGAATTGTCGAGAACTCCCGGAAGGTATTGCCATTGCCAATTTTGACGTAGGTCTTTTGTCCCTTAAAGCTGAGGTCCTGTGGTTCCCCGCCTATGGATGCGCCATGTTCAAAAATATTATCCGAACCGATAAAAGTATCCTGTTTGATCAGTACATGTGGACCTATAACCGTACCGGCACCGATCTTTACTCCGGAACCGATTATCGCATAAGGTCCGACCTCAACACCGTCATCAACTTCCGCGTTGGGATCTATTATGGCTGTTTTATGAATCATTGCTTGTTCTTTCTAACTCCTAACTCCCCGACTCTCGACTCTATGACTCCAGTTATGCATCCATGACAGTCGCTAATATTTCAGCCTCTGCAACAAGCTCTTCACCAACGTAGGCTTCTCCCTTGAACTTCCAGATGGCGCGCCTCTGCTTAACGACTTCAAGCTCTAATCTTAGCTGATTTCCGGGAAGAACGGGTTTTCTGAACCTGGCGTTGTCTATGCCCATAAAATAAACAACAGAACTCTCCGTTTTATCAGGTTCAGATTTAAAGGCCAAAATACCACCGGCCTGAGCCATCGCTTCGACAATCAAAACACCTGGCATGATGGGATGTCCGGGGAAATGTCCCTGAAAAAAAGGTTCATTAATTGTGACATTTTTCATACATACTATCTTTTTTCCCAATTCCATTTCCTCTACTTTATCAACAAGCAGGAAAGGATACCTGTGAGGGAGAACTTCCATGATTTCATTAATATCAAGCATTATTAGACTCCTCGTCTTCTATTTTTTGTATCTTCTTGCATAAGCTGTCTACTGTTTTTCTTATCTCCGGCAGTTTTTCAAGCGATTTTTGAATCCGCTTCCATTCCATGATGGGACGCGTTGGAAAACCTCCAACCTTTGCGCCTGCCTCAATGTTCTTTGTCACACCTGATTTCCCTGCCACAATTGCACCATCGCCAATTTTCAAATGATCGGACACGGCAATCTGGCCTGAGAGGATCACGTTATTTCCTATTTCTACGCTGCCCGAAAGACCCGTTTGCGCAACAATCAACGTGTTTTCACCAACGGTACAATTATGAGCAATATGAACGAAATTATCGATCTTTGTCCCCTTTTTGATCTCCGTTTTTCCCAACGTTGCTCTGTCAATGGCACAGTTTGCACCGATTTCAACATCATCGCCTATTACCACTTTGCCGACCTGGGGTATTTTCAGATGCTTTGTCCCATCCCAGACAAAACCATATCCTTCGCCCCCGACTATGGTTCCGGCATTGATGACAACCCGCTTGCCCACCTCCGAGCCATCATTAATAACAACATTGGGGCAGAGAATCGTATCATCACCGATAGTAACACCAGCCCCTACATAAACGCCGGGATAAAGGCTTACCCTGTCACCCAGGATGGCGCCTTCGCCAACAAAAGCATTGGCATATATAGTCATGTCCTGACCTGATTTTACATCTTTTTCAATCACTGCATCTTCATCAATCCCTTTTGGAGAAGGCAGGGGATGAAAGAGGCGAATAACTTTTGCAAAGGCAACCATGGGATTTTCGCAGCTTATGAAAGGCGCCTTTTCGCAAGATAAACCGGCAGGAAGGATAAAAGCAGAAGCTTTACTCTGCAATAGTTTATCGGTGTGTTTCTTACTTGCAAGGAGTGAAATTGATCCACATGTTGCATCCTCGAGAGAGGCAACGGCTGAGATCTCCACTGAACCATCACCATGAAGAATGCCACCTATACACTCTGCAATGTCACTGAGCTTCATCACCGACTACTTAATTCCCTCATTTAACCGTTTAACAACTTCAGAGGTGATGTCATTTTCCTTGGGCGCATAAAGCACATTACTTTCAGTCCTTTCAAGGATCATGGCATAACCCTTTTCCTGGCCAAGTTTTGTAATCACCTTTCTTAGATCAATGATGATATTTCTCGTTAATTGCGCATCCTTGCTTTTGAGTTCATCTTGTGCATCCTGATAAAAACGTTGAAATTTTTTCAGTTTTTTCTGATACTCCTGTTCTTTCTTTACTCGTGTTTCCTCACTTAACAACAGAGCCCTTTTCTCAAGCTCCTCTTTCATCGCCTTCAACTCACCCTGTTTTTTATCAAGGTCTTTCTGAATCCTGTCAACCTCTACCTTAAATACCTCTTTAGCTTTTTTCCCTGAATCTGCACTGTTAAGCGCTTCCTGCAGATCAACATAAACAACACGGTTGCCCTCTGAGGCAATAGATAAAGACGCCATCAGTAGAAGAACAAAACAAATAGTTATTCCAATATTTTTTTTCATGTTAACTCCCTGTTGTTTTTCTCAATTAATAAGATCTATAATCATTCTGGAGAATAGGATCTCTGTACAGACTAGAAAAAGGTACCGATAGAAAACTCCCACTGACTTTTTTTCTCTCCCGGCTTTGGATCAAGAATATATCCCCACTCCAACCTCAATGGACCGATGGGAGAAAACCATCTAAAACCATAACCGACACTTTTTCTGAGTTCACTCAGCTTTACCGCTTCACCCGTATCAAAGACATTTCCAGCATCGAAAAAGACAAGGCCCTTCAGCCCTGCCTCCACGGAAAGAGGGAAAATATATTCCGTATTAAAGAGAAGCTCCTTGTTTCCACCGACAACGTATGGATTTCCATCACTACCGAGCTCTTCAGGCCCAACAGACCGATAATCATATCCCCTTAGTGTATTTATACCACCCAGAAAGAACCGTTCGTCAACTTTGAGCGTATCCCCTTCAAAGCCATGGCCATATCCCGCCCGGCCATGAAACATCAAAACATGTTCCCAGGGGACAGAATAATACCATGATGTATTCACTATGGCTTTGTAAAAGTTATTATCTTCACCGAGCAATCCGCCGGCATATTCCAGGGAAATGCTGTTAACTGATCCCTCTGTGGGGTTAATATTATTATCCCTGCTATCCCTGCTCAATGAAGTAAGAATGCTACTTGTTGTCGTCTCACCTTCCGAGTCCAGGATAAGCTGCGCAGCACTGGGACTGACCTCACTAATATCGACCTTTTCATATCGGTATCGAACACTTGCCCTAGAGTACTCACCCCTGGGCACACTGACGGTGACGCCTCCCCCTTTACTTGAATTTTCATAGTCCGAGTAATCCCTGGTCGTATTAAAAATGTTAAATCCTGCAGAGACTTTCTTGTCGAAAAGATAGGGCTCAGTAAAACTCAGGTTGTAGCTGCTGCTTTGTCCACCCACTTCCGCATTCATCGATAGTTTCTGGCCTCTTCCGCCCAGATTTCCCTGTGACACCTGAATCATGCCGACAAGGTGGTCAATTGAACTGTATCCACCCCCTACGGTTAATGTTCCCGTGGGCCCTTCATCAATTTCAATATTTAAGTCCAGTTTGTCTTCCCCCCGGCCCCTCTGCGTGGCAAAGTTGACCTCCTTAAAGAAACCGAGATTATTGACCTTCTGTCGGCTTCTCCTTAAAGCACTGCCATTGTAGAGGTCTCCCTCAGCAATTTTCAACTCCCTTCGAACAACCTTGTCCCGAGTTTTGGTATTTCCTGTGATATTGATTCTGTCAATATAGACAAGGCTTCCCTTTTCAGCGCTGAAAGTAATATTGACGAGTCTCTTTTCTTCATCGATTTCAGTTTTAGGTGAGACATTTGCGAAGGCATAACCGATATCGCCAAACTTGTCTGTGAGGGTCACAATATCCATACGCATATTGTTACTACTGAAGGTTTCACCCTCTTTCGTTTTGAGCGTTTCCTTCGTTTTCGCAGTAGCTTCCGGTTCTGATCCAAGGTCACCGGCAAAGCTGATTTCCCCCACATTGAACTGATCACCTTCATTGATGCGGATCGTTACGTATAACCATTTCTTGTCTGGTGACATAAAGGCTTGGGGCGCTTCAATCTTCACCTGAATAAAGCCATTATTGTAGTAAAAGGCCCTCATCAAATCAATATCTTTCTGGAGAGTCTCTTCTTCGAATTTACCTGAATCTGTAAGCCATGAAAAAGCGCCGCCTTCCTTGGTTTCCACACCACCGATTCCAAGAAGGTCTTTGTCGGAATATTCCTTATTTCCAAGAATATTTACTTTCCTTATTTTTGCCTTACGCCCTTCCGCTATTTCAAAAATCAGCGCCGCCTCATCTCCCTTTTCATCGAGTCTATGGGAAATATCGGCCAGGAAAAAACCCTTCTCTTCATAAAGTTTCACAATTTTTTCTTTTGTATCCCTTACCCTATCCATATTGAAAATGGTGCTTTCCCTGACGGTAATAACTTCTCTAATCCCTTCTTCCTTGAGTTCTTTATTGCCTTCGATCTTTATCTCCCGGATAAAAGGTCGCTCCTTTACAATGAAGGTTAATTGAGGACCTAATTCACCCGATGAAAGGTCAACCTTAACATCATCAAAATAACCCATTTTGAAGATCCTTTTAATATCCTCAGAAACCCTCTCAGTGGAAAAATAGTCTCCTACCCTGCTCCTCACATTCGACAGGATAGCGCTTTCTTCAATTCTTCTTTGACCCTGAACCTCTAATTTCGTGATAATTTCTCCCTCGGCAAAAAGACCGGCAGGAGGAAGGATGACAAGAAAAAGGAGTATTAAAATTAAGAGTCTCGATTTTGTGATAGTTTCATTAGATGTATTCACTCTTTTAAAAAATTATCCTCCCGTCTTGAACTCTAATCTGCCTGTCTACCTGGACGGCCAGCTTTTCATTATGGGTCACCATGACAAAAGTCAGGCCCATACTTCTATTCATTTCCACCATGAGAGAAAAAACCTCATCACCGGTTTTGCTGTCCAGATTTCCCGTCGGCTCATCGGCAAGGAGAACATCGGGGGCGAGCACAAGAGCCCTGGCAAGCGCAACCCGTTGTTGTTCTCCTCCTGACAATTCGCCGGGTTTGTGAGATGTCCTTTCGGAAAGGCCAACTTTTTCAAGGAGGCTGTGAGCCTGCCTGGCAGCCTCATCCCTTTTCATTCTTCCAATGAGTGCCGGCATCATTACATTTTCCAGGGCTGAAAATTCGGGCAGCAGATGGTGAGACTGAAAGACAAAACCGATCTCTTTATTCCTGAAGTCGGAAAGGGGCTTTTCTCCCATATTATAGATATCCCTGCCGCCATAAATCACACTGCCGGCGCTGGGTCGGTCTAAGCCGCCCAAAATATGAAGCAGGGTGCTCTTCCCTGCACCGGAGGCGCCGAGAAGGGCGATCATTTCACCGCGCTTTATTCCTAGACTGACATCCTTCAGGACATTGATCTCACTTTCCCCTTTATTGAATGACTTGGAAAGGTTTTTCAGCTCAACGAAACTATCACTCATTTAACTATACAAGCCCTTCTCTGGCTTCCATCTGTTTAAGCGCCATTATAGTACTGATCGTTTTTTCTACTCGCACTTTCAGGTATCGATTCAGGGTTTCCTTTACTCTGGTATGTTTTTCAAAACAGCTTTTCAGATCCTTAGCCGAGAGTTCCATCAATTCAACAGGTGATAAAGCTGTTACCGTTGCCGTTCTCGGTTTTCCCGTAAGAAGGGCAACCTCTCCAAAAAAATCACCCTCTTTCAACCGGCCCAGCATCACCTTTTTTTCATCATCCGCCACAGTGTTTACTTCTACCTGTCCACTTTTAATAATAAAAAGGGAATCGCCCTTTTCACCTTCAGTTATGACAGCATCACCTTCATTAAAGGATTTAAGGGTAAAGGCTTCCAGGATCTCTCGTCTGTCTTTCGTCTTTAACGTTCCAAAAAGGGGGGAGACAGCCATGATCTTGTCGAGCACCCTTTTCTTATAAAAGTCCTGCAGGACATCACTGACATGTGGATGTTCTTTTTCTATTTTTTCAATCTCTTCCTTGGTCATTTCAAAGAGGTCAGTATCATCAAGGGCCATGACGGAAGCCTTTCTTGTGCCGCCCGCCAAGAGGCCCACTTCTCCAAAGAAATCCCCTTCTTTCAACTGAGTAATCTCAATTTTTTCTCCCGCCACCCCCTCAATGAAAACTTTCACCGAACCTTTGACAATAATATAAAGCGAGTTACCCTCATCCCCTTCCCTGAATATTATTTCTCCCATTGAAAAAGTGTGATGTGCCAGACTGCCAACAACTTTCTTCAGCACCTCTTCTTTAAGATCCGATAAAAGAGGGATCTCGGGAAGAGTCCATTCCTTCTTTTTTGAATTTTCAGTAGAACAGAGGGAATCCAGTTTATCATTGGCCTCTTTATTTTCAGGGTCCACCTTCAAAATCATCTTATAGACGCCCGCTGCTTTGAGGAAATCTCCGCCAGAAGAATAACTTTCAGCCGCTTCCTTTAGGTTATCAATGGCTGACTCCTTATTACCGGCCTTGGCATAAACTTCAGCCAGTTTCAGCGTTATTCCCACATTTTCAGG
>JADFVM010000187.1 GCA_015222555.1 Pseudomonadota bacterium | reverse complement strand
TTCACAAAGATTGTCAAAGATCTATACAGATTTAAAGATGATGAATTCTCAGATCGATTTATTGAACCGTCAGGAAACCGATATAATAAGGAAGATTCAGGGCTATGAAAAACTGGTCAAGGCGGTCCCCGCAAATGAGCAGAAGCTTGCCGACATACAGAGAGATTATGAGATTTCACTAAAGAATTATCAGTCACTTCTGGAAAAGAAAAACAGCGCCAGCCTTGCCGAGAACCTGGAAAAGAGACAAAAGGGAGAAAGGTTCAGGGTTATTGATCCTGCGAACCTGCCCGGGAAACCGTTCAAACCGAATATTCAAAAAATCATGCTATTGGGGACTATCGCAGGGGGAGGAATGGGTATAGGCCTTGTATTGCTTTTGGAACTCTTAAATCCTGTCTTCAGGAAGACGGAAGATCTGGATGACATCCTGCCATGGCCTGTCATGGCAGCCATACCCGATTATTCTGAAAAGAATCTAAAAAAAGAAAAGAAAATTCTTAAAAAATTGAAAGAGCGCCGGATATAGGCCTTAATAACAAATTCAGACATGTATATGATGAAAAATAAACAGCAGCTTTTGAACGGGATGACTGACGAAAACAACTTTCAGGACAGTGAAACAAGCCCCCGCTTAAGCGAATGTCCAGCGATTTGGGTGGTTGGCAGCGGGGAAAAGGGCGCCGGGAAGAGCTTCGTGGCCTCAAGCCTCGGGGTCATGCTTGCTAAAAGGGGAAAGAGAGTCCTCCTTGTCGATGCTGACTTCAGCAGGACCAATCTCCATAAATTCGTAAAGTGTGAAAGAAAAAAATATTCCCTGTTAAGTTTTCTCGCGGGAGAAGTCCCGAACATGACTGACCTTATAGGGAAGACCACCATCCCGAATCTTGACATGATCCATGCGCTCAATGAATCACAGTCCAATAGGAAACCTAAAAAAGTCGGTCATGATGAATTGCATAAGATGCTTGTCACCATGGAATATGATTATGTCCTTATAGATGCCGGTCATGGCACATCCCCCGCAGTACTTGATCTTTTTCTAATGTCAGATTTTGGAATCGTTGTGACGAGGCTTAAGCCAACCTCTATTGATAGGACATATAAATTTATCAAGGCGCTTTTCCTGCGCCACATGAAGCACACCATCAATTTAGCAGAAGATGATAAACTTAAAAGCCAGCTGAAAAGCATGATGAAAGAAAAAAGGTCAAATCGTCCACAGTCGGTCGCCGATCTCTTTAAAAGATTAAATGGATTGAAAGCTGAGAAGATCAAGCCTTTTCAACGTGCATTAAACAGTAAGGATATTTCTCTTGTAATCAATCAGACAAGAAAACCTGAGGATCGTGATGTCGGCGCGGTCATGAGCCGGGCCTGTGAGAATGCTTTCGGCATGAGAATTGATTATTTGGGCCATATCGTTGATAACAGTCCGGCGCCGGATAAAAAACCTGCAGCTGTTCACGACAGGCAATCAGAGATTACAGGTGCATTAAAGAGTATCCTGCAAGAATTGCTGTCAAAAGAGAAAAAAAGGATAAAACCTTTAAGGGGAAAAACACCGCATGCAGCAAAAAAGGATGTCCGACGCGTGAAAGAGACACCTGAAGAACCTGCAAAATTCAAAACAGGTCATGGTAAATCAGGAAATAAAAAAGTCAGATGTACTTTGGAGCTGAAAAAAGAGCTCGTTGTCATGAATGAACTGGATTTAATGGCAACAGAACTGTACAGGAATCTCTTTACAAAGCTGGAGGAAGTCCGCGCCAGCAGATCCTGTAAAGTCATCGGCGTCACAAGTGCGGCCCCCCAGGAAGGAAAAACCTCAACGGTCATGAATCTGGCCTACCTGATCAGTCATGAATTTGATAAAAAGGTTGTCATTGTTGAATGTGACATGAAGAGACCTTCCATCACAGCATCTTTTATAAAGCAATGGGAAGGCAACGACCTTGTGGATGTATTGTGCGGAAAGGCCTCTCTGAACGAAGCGATGGCAATATTCAAAAACAATAAGAACCTCTACCTCCTGCCCACCCGGCAGGGCATAAGGAATTCAACTAAACTCATAAAAGCAAAACAAATGAATATCATTATTGATGAACTGAGAAATCACTTTGATTACATCATTTTTGATTGTCCTCCCGTCATGCCCCTTGCAGACATGAATGTCATCACCAAGATCGTTGATGGTCTGATTTTCGTTATAAAAGCAGGAATTACACCGAAGGACGTTGTCATGAAAGGGGCCGCTTCTCTCGACGAGGAGAAGGTCATCGGGACAATTCTCAATGGAGTTGATATCTCCTCACACAGATATTATTACAACTATTATCACTGATCGCCTCGAATGAAGTGATCCTCCCCAACCCACCCCTCCACCCTGCGGAAAAAAATGAAATAACCAGACAAACCTTTGTGGCAAATACAAAAGTTTTGTCATATTTGGTTCTGAGGTTACAGTGCAAAAAAAAACCGGCCAAAAGGGCCGGTTTTTTGCTGTAGAAAAAAGATCTTGATCTTATTTGTAAGCCCTGCGTCTCAGGGCAACCAGACCAATCAGGATGGAACCGAACATACCCAGTGTTCCCGGCTCAGGTACGCTTGTTACTACGCCCCAAATCGCAACATTTGAGATCGCGCCCCCGCCGGGCCAGAAACCCTTAAGGACAATATCATCCAGACCATTCCAACTCGAGATATTAAAGGCGTACAATGCGGGGCTGTGATGGCCATCCTTCACCGTAAGATAACATTCCGGGCAGACAATCGAAGCACCACCGATGTATTCAATCAGCGCATCCTCTGGATCGGTGTGCGAGTTGGAGAAAAATGTATTGTACGAACTCGCAAAAGATCCACTGTCGTAACCTGATCCATCAGCAGCGCCAGATTCAGACTTGTAAAGCATCGTCAGGTCGGTGGATGTTCCAACCAGAAGTTCGATGGCATCAGCAGTCGGTTGTGAGTTATCTAGTGTCGTCCAACAATCTCCCACAGTACAGTCAGCAGGTGTGAGCGATAGCGCATGTGCTTCCATCCCCAGCATTGTCACTGCTGTTATCAGTATAATTCCTATACAAAAACGTTTCATCCTAAGCCCCTTGTGATTTTTATCATCATCTAACTAAAATATGCACATTTTTTCTACTTCTTTAATTTACACAATTTATTTTACACTACCCATTATTCACCATATTTAGACCACGCCGGCGACGCCTTTAATTAGTTGAACTTGGTTATGAGACAACTGCTTCTGTAAACTTCAGCACAACATTACAAACTTGTCAATTTAAACAATCTTTATCGTATCTACAGCTTATAAACTTTTTCAACATTGCCACATTAATCTGTAAGCAAAGTTCATGCCTATTCCACAAACACCTGTTTTCATGGAAGTTTTAAATCTTTCTGTTTAGCATTTCAAAAAAAACGTAAAAAAAGCTGACAAAAATCATCCTTTTTTTGATAGCATTCCCTACCTAAAATAAAATTTCATATATAAATCATATAGTTAGTCTTTTTCTAATCCTGTCAAGTATTTTGACACTCTTTATAATACAAATGAAATAACCACACAAACCTTTGCCACAAAGGCACTAAAGAACAAAGGCACATAGGCAGAAGGCAGAAGTTTCAGCTGATGACCACGGAGCTAACTCTGCGGATATTATCTTTTTAAAATCCTCTATATCTTTCTGCCTCTGTGCCTTCTGCCTCCTGCCTTGCCACTTAATATTTTCCTAATCGGACTCTTTTAAATCTTTAAGGGCCTCCCTGGCTTCATCAGCTCCGTTGAAGTCACTGCTCAGCTTAAGTGCGGTATTCAGTTTTTCCCCGGCCGCGTCCCTGTCTCCCTTTTTATAGTAAGCCATCCCCAGATGATAGTGAAGAACGGGATTGTCCGGGAGTTTCTCCAGGCTCATCCTGAACAAAGAGATCGCCTTCAGATAGACCTTCTTTTTGTAATATATCCAGCCAAGGGTGTCTGAAATTGATGGATCATCAGGAAATTGCTCTTTGGCCGCCTCTGCAAGTGAGAGGGCGACATCAATATTCCCGCCATGCTCAGCGTATATCCAGGCAAGATTATTGGCTGCAGGGGCAAATTTCGGATTAATATCGAGGGCCTTTTTATACTGTTCAGTCGCTTCATCTATCTTCCCCTGCTGCTCATAGATCATACCCAACAGAACGTAGGGCGGCAGGATTTCCGGCTTGATCCTGCTCGCTTCACGATAGTGATTGATCGCCTCGTCAAGGGTCCCTCTCTTCTGATAAAGACGTCCGAGATCAACGTAGGGACCGACCCTTTTACTATCAATGTTAATACTCTTTTTAATCGATGTCTCCGCTCTTTCCATATCCCCCGTGACTTCATACACCTTCCCTAAAAAGTGATGCAGCAGAGGATTTTCAGGAGACCCTTTCAGCTGGGACTTGACCCTGGCAATTGCCTTGTCAGGCTCTTTATTAAGAATATGAAAGGAGGTGATCATTCCCAACACATCGATAAGATTCGGATTGATTAAAAGCGCTTTTTCATACTGTTCCATTGCCTTCTTGACCTTCTTCTGCATCTGATAGGTCATGCCAAGTTTGGCGTACCCTCTCGGGTCATTGGGTGAAACGCTGATCAATTTTCTGAAATGAAGGGCCGCCTCTTCCGGCTTTTTCATATAAAGTTTAACATCACCGGCAATCAGATTTGCACCCGGATGGTCCGGAAATTTATGGAGGACCTTTTGCACCTCTTCCAGAGCAAGGCTGTAGTCGTTGGATAAAAGATATATCGTTGCCAGCGGCAGCCTTGCCTTGTACAGTCCCGGGGCCAGATTAAGGGCTTCCGTCAATTCCGCTTTTGCCAGCTGAAGGTCGTGATTGGCATGATGGGCAAGCCCGAGGTAGAAATGGGCATCAACGAAACGGGGATTT
>JADFVM010000186.1 GCA_015222555.1 Pseudomonadota bacterium | reverse complement strand
GCCATGAAGGCTGACGGCGAACATGATGTGATGATGATACCCGGCGATGGTGAGCATGGTGCGGCAGGTATCTGTTACGGTGCGACGACGGCGGGAGGAAGGGTCTTCAACGCAACAAGTGCAAACGGACTTCTCTATGCTCTGGAGCAGCTTCCAGTGCAGGCCGGCACGCGTTTGCCCATGGTCCTCGACATAGCGGCGAGGACAGTCTCGGGACCACTTAATATACGCTGCGATCATAGTGATATTATGATGGCGCTTAATACGGGCTGGCTGGTGCTTTTAGCTAAAGACCCCCAGATGGTCTACGACATGAATATAATTGCAGTCAAATGGGGTGAGCATAAGGATGTGAGGCTTCCCGTCATCGTCTGTTATGACGGCTTTTTTACGAGCCACCAGAAGAGAAGGACAAACTATTTTGAAGACAGCCAGGCCGTCCAGGACTTTATAGGGAAATTCGAGGCGGAATATACATCTGTTGACCCGGAAAACCCCGTATCATTCGGTTGTTACATGGGCGATGATACTATAAACAACAAGATGCAGCAGGCTGAGGCGACGATGGCTGCCTACAAGATCCTGCCCGAAATATTCGAGGAGTACGGCAAGATATCGGGCCGGAAGTATGAGATGCTTACCACCTACAGGATGGAGGATGCCGATACGGCCCTCTTTATCCTCAACTCGGCTGGCGATACTGCCATGGTTGCCGTAGACAACTTACGTGAGCAGGGCAAAAAGGTAGGACTCGTGATCCCCAGCGTAATACGTCCCTTCCCGAAGGAAGAGATACAGAAGGTATTTAAAAATGTAAAGGCCCTTTGCGTTGCCGACCGTCAGGATACCTTCGGTGGCTGGGGCGGGAACATGACTCTTGAGGTCAAGGCGGCCCTTAAGGATGATGCCGATAATAAGACAATCGTTCTCAGCCGTATCTACGGCCTTGGTGGCAAGGAGTTCTTCCTTGAGGATGCAGAGGAACTCCTGAATCAGGCCTGCGAGGCGGCAAAATCAGGGAAAGTTGAAACCCCTTACGCCTATCATGGCACAAACCCCGGTGACAAGAAGGTCACCATGGAGAAGGTATCGGAACCACTCACTCTGGAAGAACTTTCATTCCCCGAGATAAAAAAGTCCAGAAATGAGGACGGCACAGTCAAAGTGGGTGCCATCAGCGCGAGGAACGTGGCGGGTCGTCCCAAGAGGATTGCAGCGGGTCACGGCGCCTGCCCCGGATGTGGAATTTTCCCGAATGTAGACCAGTTCCTAAAGGCTATTGATGGTTTTGTTGTGACGCTGTGGCATACAGGTTGTGGCATGGTTGTGACGACTGGCTATCCCTACTCTTCACACAGGGCTACCTACATACATAACCTCTTTCAGAACGGAGCGGCCACCATGAGTGGCGTTGTTGAGATGTTCGATGAGAGGAAGAGGCGCGGTGAGATAGCCGAGGACCTTGAAATTACATTTGTCATGATTACTGGCGACGGTGGTAACGACATAGGAATGGGTCCGACCATTGGGGCTGCCGTGAGAAATCACCGGTTTATCATTATCGAGTACGATAACCAGGGTTACATGAATACGGGAAGCCAGCTCTCATTCTCGACGCCAATGGGCCACAGGACTTCGACTTCCAACGTCGGTTCTCACCAGGTAGGGAAGAGTACCCATCACAAAGACACAGCCCAGATCATGGCGGCCACTCATATCCCCTACGTATTTACCGCCAGTGAGGCAGATTATAAGGATTTGATGAAGAAGGCGGCAAAGGCGAGTGAATATTGCAAAGACGGCCTTGTTTACGGAAAGATTTTTTCTGCCTGTCCCCTTAACTGGCAAAGTGCAGATGATATGGGCGCTGTGGTGTGCCAGAAGGCGATTGATTGTAACTTCTTCCCTCTCTATGAGATTGAGTATGGAAAGACAACCCTCAACTACGACCCGGAGGCGAAGGGGAAGAAGGTCCAGATGTCTGAGTGGCTCAAAATGATGGGCAAGACTCGCCACCTTACGAAGCCGGAAAATAAGGAGCTTCTGGAATCTATTGAGAAGGAAGTAGACAGAAGGTGGGTGCGCATAAAGGCGATGAGCGAGCACCCTGACCTGTAAAAAAATGTTTGCCATTTGGCAATGCTTTTGCTAACATCTTCAAACGTTTACGCTATTTTAACCCAGTTGAGGTAGAGAATGGATAATGCCCAGATGGTTATGTATGAGGAGGAGGCCCAGCAGGTCACCGAAGTCATCGACCAGTTAGTGAAAGAAGCGAATGCAAAGGTCGTCTTTGTAGTTGATAAAAATGGGCAGCTTATTTCGAGCAGTGGTGAGACGGAAGGTCTTGATACCACTTCACTGGCATCCCTGACAGCAGGAAACATCGCCGCTACGGGAGGGCTGGCAAAGCTCCTCGGAGAAAAAGAATTTTCCATTCTTTTTCATGAAGGGGAAAAGGACAACCTGCACATCTCTCTTATTGCGCAGCGAGTTATCCTTGTGGTGATTTTTGATGAGAGGTCTTCTCTGGGGCTGATCAGGCTCCGTGTGAAAAAGACTACGGAAAAGCTGACAGAGATATTTGAGTCTCTTGCGAAAAAAGCTGCCAGTGCTGAGGCGGGATCGTCGCCATTCGCCGAGATAACAGATGACGATATAGATAATCTCTTTAGTTGAGACCGGGATATTAGATGTCTTTTATAAATTACTCATCCAGAGAAATCAATTGCAAGATAGTTTATTACGGGCCGGGACTTTGCGGCAAGACGACTAACCTGCAGCACATATACGGAAAGACAAACCCCGAGTCCAAGGGAAAGATGATATCCCTGGCTACAGAGTCAGAGAGAACTCTCTTTTTTGATTTTTTGCCACTTTCTCTTGGTGAGATCAGGGGATTTAAGACCCGTTTCCACCTTTATACGGTACCTGGTCAGGTTTTTTATGATGCCAGCCGTAAGCTGATACTTAAAGGTGTAGATGGGGTTGTTTTTGTGGCCGACTCTCAGGTGGAGCGGATGGAGGCTAATATCGAGAGCCTTGAGAACCTAGATGACAACCTCAAGGAGCAGGGCTACGACCTCAAGAAACTGCCCTTTGTCATGCAGTACAACAAGCGGGACCTGCCTAACGCGGCGCCTGTAGAGGAACTAAGGAAGCTACTGAACCCCGATGGGAATACCGAATTTGATGCCTGTGCAGCAACTGGGGAAGGGGTTTTTGAAACACTGAAAGGTATATCCAAGATGGTCCTTATAGAACTGAAAAAAGGCGGTTGAGAAATAAGAGTTTGTTCCCCGGTAGCTCAGTTGGTAGAGCAGGTGACTGTTAATCACCCTGTCGCTGGTTCGAGCCCGGCCCGGGGAGCCAAATTTAGAAAGGGTTTAGCCTTTACGGCTAGACCCTTTTTTGTTTTGAAGGTTTTTATGTTCCCAGCTTATTTGATTTGCAAAGGCCAGTCTTCAGGACAGAATTTTTTATTCTCAACAAGCCAAAATCAAGCTGAATACTCAAAAGGATCTAAGCTATGGCGAGCCCGCTGATCCGTGAACCTGGTCTCCTAAACCGTTGCCACTCCGGCGACCACGGCCCGGCAAGCCGCCGCAACTTAAGGTAGCTCAAGAGGTGTTTATTTGCTCATATCCATTATCGCTGCGATGACGGAAGAAGGGGTGATAGGTATCGATGGCCGACTCCCATGGCACCTTCCTGCAGACATGGCCTGGTTCAGGCAGCACACACTGGGTAAGCCTGTCCTTATGGGGCGAAATACCTTTAAGTCCATAGGCGCAGCACTCCCCGACAGAAAAAACATCATACTGACACATCAAGCAACTTTTGAGGCAAAAGGATGCACCGTTGTACACAGTATAGATGAGGCCCTTGAGGCTGCCGGTGATGTCCCTGAGTTGGTAGTCATCGGTGGAGAGAACTGCTACTCTCAGATACTGCCATTGTCGGACAGGCTGTATATCACCATCGTACATGGTAGTTTTAAAGGGGATGCGAGCTTCCCCCCTTTTGATCCTGCCATGTGGGTGGAGACGTCCCGCAGGGAATACCCTGCCGACGAGGCAAATCCCTTATCAGTCACTTTCCTGATTATGGAAAAGGCTGAGGACAGAGAGCCCTAAATGCTGATCGTTTGGCTTATAACTTAATGAAGAAAGCTTACCTGTTTCAATTGTAATCAGGTTTTTTTGCAATTCGATGCCGATCCTCTGGACGGCAGGAAGTAGAGGTCGTGTCTCGAAGAAAGAACGAGATTTATTATCTAGTACACCTGGTTTATTGCAATCAATACTATTTCAGCGAAGGGTAATTTTGAGCATTACAGGAAGCATTTGCTTAGGTGTTACGTTATCTCGTCAATAAATTTTCTCATACATTTATCTAAGCACCCTATGAATGGCTGATTCAAGTTCATTTTTTGAAAAAGGCTTATTTAAGCTGCAAGAAGCACCAAACGACTCCGCAACTTTAAGATAGTGGTTTCCAAAACCCGATATCGCTAGTATTTTAATTGAAGAGGATTTCTTCCGTACTTCCCTTATCAACTCTAACCCGTCTTTACCAGGCATAAAGATGTCAGTAATTAACAGGTCTATATCCGATTTGTTTATAAATTTTAGGGCTTGTATACCACTATTGACAGTATTGACCTCAAATTCACCATCTAACTTCTTAATAATAGCTTTCATTGTATCCAGCAATGCCGGCTCATCTTCAGCTATCAAAATATATTTTTTCAATCCATCATCTTTCTTCATTGGATTTGCTAGCCTCCATATCTTCGATACCAATGTGTTCAATCCAGATATAGATAAAATAAAGCAGTTAAGGATTCATTTTTTTGAAATGTAGTGAATTGAATTCAACGATTGCGGATTGTAACCTACTAACTTTGAATAAAATTTTCTTGATGATTACAGGAATAAGTGCTTGAGAAAAGAGACGATTTCATTTTTAACCAACTTGTAACCTCCCTGTAACCTTACTGTAACAATTCTGTGAGAAGATAAGGTCGATGTTAAACTTTACATTCATAACAGTTATCCTTATTCTCACATTCCTCGGCTTTCAACTCGGCCGCAGCCGTTCTGTGAGGCTGGTGGAGGGGCGGATCAGAGAGCTGCACTCCAGGCCAGGTCATTACGGTCTTTACGTGGCGCTATGCTGCGGCATCCCGGCGCTTTTGATAGCAGGCCTCTGGCTCGCCTTCGAGCAGACGCTCATCATGAAGCTGGTACTGTCACACCTCTCCCTTGAAACAAGAGCCTTGCCTGCAGAGCAACTCGCCCTTGTCATCAACGATATTCAGAATCTCGCATCCGGGAGCATCGTCAGCAAAGAGCCAGGGAGGGAGATTGCCCAGGCGGCTGCACACTTTAACCGCCTCAAATCGATTAGTAATCTCTCCCTCTTTGTTGTCGCTCTTTCACTGCTTATTACCGGGCTTGGCTTCGGGCTCAAATTCATCACCCCCACACTCCGCGCCCGCAACAAGGTGGAATCGATGACCAAGGTCCTGATGGTGCTTTGCTCCACTATCGCCATATTCACCACCATCGGCATCGTTCTTTCCGTCCTCTTCGAGGCGATACGGTTTTTCAAGCTGGTGCCTATAAGCGATTTTCTCTTCGGTCTCAAGTGGAGCCCCCAGATGGCGATCAGGCCGGGGCAGGTGGGGGCGACAGGTTCATTCGGAGTTATCCCTCTCCTTGTGGGCACCATGCTCATATCCTTTGTCGCCATGCTCGTTGCCGTGCCTGTGGGGCTCATGTCGGCCATCTATATGGCCGAATATGCTGCACCCAGGTTCAGGGCGGTGGTAAAACCTATGCTTGAAATCTTGGCAGGCATACCCACCGTCGTATACGGTTTTTTTGCAGCCTTGGTAGTTGCACCATTTATCAAGGAGAAGGGGGCCCTGCTTGGCCTGACTATTGACTCCGGGAGCGCTTTGTCCGTCGGCCTTGTAATGGGAATAATGATCATCCCCTTTGTATCCTCACTCACCGATGACGTCCTTAACGCCGTGCCTCAAAGCCTGAGGGACGGCTCTTATGGGCTGGGAGCGACGCAGTCGGAGACGATCGTTAGGGTCTTACTTCAGGCGGCACTGCCCGGCATTGTTGCGAGCATCCTGCTGGCGGTGTCCCGCGCAATAGGCGAGACGATGATCGTCGTCATGGCGGCGGGGATGACGGCCAATATGACGGCAAATCCCCTGGAATCTGTAACGACGGTGACGGTGCAGATCGTTACCTTGCTCGTGGGAGATCAGGAGTTTGACTCCCCGAAGACGCTGGCCGCATTTGCGCTGGGGCTGGTGCTGTTTGTCCTGACGCTCTGCCTAAATATCATTGCCCTCTATGTGGTGAGGAAGTATAAGCAGCAGTATGACTAAAATAAAACGTAAAATCTTGCTTCTCGCAAAGACCGCGAAGAAGACAAATAGAAATGAAAACTTTGCGCCCTTGGCGTCTTTGCGAGATAATAATTTTTAATATGTGTAACTGAATGAATTCTGAATTAAGAAGAAATATAATAGCTTCACGGCTGAAGAAGCGTTACGCAAAGGAGAAAGCCTTCCGGCTGATGGGCCTGTCGGCCATTTTTTCTGCACTTTTCATGCTCACCATTCTCTTCACATCCATCATAGGAAACGGTTATTCCGCCTTCCAGCAGACCTTTATCCGCCTGGAGATTTCATTCGATTCCGAAGAGATAGATCCGGGCGGCAAAAGAGATGCCGAGATCCTCTCACAGGCAAATTACGGGGGGCTGGTAAAGAAATCTCTGAGAAAGACCTTCCCAGATGTAAAGAAGAGAAGCGAGAAGAAGAAACTCTACAAGATCATCAGTCCCGGCGCCGCATTCGAACTGAGGGAAATGGTGCTCGCTAATCCTGGCATCATTGGGACGACACGAACGGTCTGGCTCCCTGCCGATGACGATATCGATATGCTGATGAAGGGGCATATCAGCCGCGGAGTTGAAGAGACAGAGCGGCGTGTCAAG
>JADFVM010000185.1 GCA_015222555.1 Pseudomonadota bacterium | reverse complement strand
CAACTCTATGGTATAAAAGCTAATTTGAAACAGTTATTTAACAATATTGCATACAGGCCCCCCGGGGAAAAATTGGGCCTTTTCTCCAGGCTCCTGCTTCTCCCGCTGACACTCTTATCCCTTCTTTATGGAATAGCGGTAAAAGTAAGACTCTTTCTATACTCTGCAGGCATTTTAAAAACTCATCATCTCAAATGCAAAGTAATCTCTGTGGGCAACATTACCGTGGGTGGAACAGGGAAGACGCCTGTCACCGAATTTATTGCATCGGGCTTGCAAAAAAAGGGATATAAAGTTGCCATCCTCAGCAGGGGCTATAAAGGAGACAGGAAGACTGACATTAGCCTTGTGTCAGACGGTGACCGGCTATTTCTTGGGCCTGATGAGGCGGGAGATGAACCTTATATGCTTGCAAAAAGGCTAAAGGGAGTACCAGTCATCGTCGGTTCCGATCGTCATAAAATCGGCACTTATGCATATGACAAGTTTAAGGTTGATGCACTAATTCTTGATGACGGCTTTCAGCATGTACGGCTCAACCGGGATCTGAATATTCTGTTAATTGATGGGAAAAGAGGCTTTGGAAACAGCTGTCTTACTCCGAGAGGTCCTTTAAGAGAACCTCTATCTGGCATTAAAAGAGCCGATTTGATCCTTATTAATAAGGCTGAATCGGTGAACTCGAAGTTGGAAAAGGGGATTGAAAAATTTATTACCTCCCAGTCAATATGCAGGAGCGATTACAAGGCAAAGAGCCTCATCTATTTCCAGGATAAGAAGGAGGCAAGCATAGAATTGCTGGACGGAGCAAAAGTGATCATGCTTTCAGCCATTGCAACGCCCTCCTCCTTTTCGAACCTCCTGTCCTCACTTGGAGGAAAGATTCTTGATGAAGTCTCTTTTCCGGATCACCATTCTTACAGGCAGAGAGACCTTGATATGGTCATGGAAAAGGCAAAAAATGCAGGCGCAGATTTCATTGTAACCACGGAAAAAGATGCCGTAAAACTGGAACAGCTAAAAGTCGTAAAGGAGATGCCTTTTTATTATTTAGAGATCGCCCTGAAGATGGGTGGGGAAAAAGATGAATTTATTAACTGTATTATAAAACAATCAGGACTGGAAGAGAAAGAGATTGAAACACAGAATTGAATTTTTCCTCTTTTACTTAATTGCAAGGATACTTTATTATCTGCCTTATACAACGGGGATTAAGCTGGGGGAATATCTCGGGCGCCTTTTCTACAGAGTGAGCCGCAGCCGCCGCAACATCACGGCGGAGAATCTATCCACCACTCTCGGGATTGAAGGGCCTCAGGCTGAGGAGATGGCCCTTAAGGTGATGCAGAATGTCGGGGCGACATTCGCCGAGTTTCTGAAGATACCCGGCCTGGATGAGCGCTTCTTTACAGAAAGTATCGAAGTTGAAGGTTTCGAAAACTACCTGGAGGCCAAAAAAATGGGCAAGGGGGTATTTCTCCTCAGTGCACATATAGGAAACTGGGAGATTCTGGGCGCATCCCACCAGAGGCGCGAGCCCCAATCGGCAGTGGTTTTCAGAAAAACCTCGAATCCCTATGTCAACGCTTATATCGAAAGTATCAGAAAGGGATATGTTGACCCCATCCCAAGCAAGGACGCCGCAAGGAAGATCATGGCCGCCCTGAAAAAAGGGGGCTCCGTAGGAATTCTGCTCGATCAGCATGCCGTCGATGAGGAGGCCATCATCGTCGACTTCCTGGGCCGCCCGGCTGCCACAAGCTACGGGCTTGCGCTCATCGCACTAAAAACCGGGACACCAGTCGTTCCAGTCTTCATGTTGCGGAAGGGGGGAGGAAAGTTCAGGTGCGTATACGAGAGACCCATCTGCCTGAAGAAGGACGAAGACCTGAAAGAGGATATAAGGCAGGCCACCATCGACTTTAATGAAATCATAGGGAAATATGTAAAAATGTACCCCGAGCAGTGGTTCTGGATACACAGAAGGTGGAAGGTATAAATGAAGAAGAAGAAAGGTGCCGTCTTTCTGGACAGGGATGGAACCATCATCGAAGATAGAGATTATCTTTCGGACCCCCGGGATGTTAAGCTAATACCGGGCAGTGTCCAAGCGGTTAAAGCAATAAATGATATGGGTTTTAAAACGATTGTTGTCACTAATCAGTCGGGTGTCGCAAGGGGCTACTTTTCTGAAGAAAAGATAGAAGTTGTTCATAATAAACTTAAAGAGCTGCTCAATAAAGACGGTGCAAGAATCGATGCCTTTTACTACTGTCCTCACCATCCCACATCTGGAGAAGGGGCCTACAAAACCCGGTGCCATTGCAGAAAACCGGAAACAGGCATGCTTGATGCGGCGGTCAGGGATTTTGATTTAG
Source organism: Pseudomonadota bacterium (assembly GCA_015222555.1). Lineage (GTDB taxonomy): Bacteria > Desulfobacterota > JADFVX01 > JADFVX01 > JADFVX01 > JADFVM01. The sequence goes on along the minus strand of JADFVM010000185.1, from coordinate 9,726 downwards.
ATCAGGCAAGGTCCTATGTGATTGGAGACAAACTGATCGATATTGAACTGGCTCAGCGGGCGGGCGCCAGGGGGATCTTGGTAAAGACGGGATACGGCATAAGGGAGCTGGAGAAGCTGAAAGAAAATAGTGAAACAGCGCCTGACCACATTGCCGAGGATCTTCTCGACGCAGTTGAATGGATAAAAAAGGAAGAGGAAAAACCATGAAGAAGTACCGCTTATTAATCGTTTTTGCTTTTTTATTCCTGTTGAAGGCAGGGCCTGTTTTTGCCTTTCCTTTTCATGTTGGAGAAAGGCTTGAATATGATCTGAGCTGGTCCGGAATAGCGGCAGGTTTCACAACATTTGAAGTAATAGGAGTGGAGGGGGTGAATGGTGGTGAAGCCTATCACCTGGCATCAAGGTCATTGTCAAACAGCTTTGTATCAACATTCTATGAAGTTGATGAGCAGATTGACTCCTACCTTGACAGGGCAAACCTTTATTCCCAGGGGATAAAAGTTATTCAACAGAGAGATGATCGTAGGAGAAAAAAAGAGATATATTTTGACCAGAAGTTACACGAAGCGGTCTATATAAAAAATGGCGAACAAAGCATCCACAAGATAGAATCATCAGTTCAGGATTCATTATCAAGTTTCTACTATATACGAACGCAAAACCTCTCCATAGGTGATGAAATCAGGATAAATACCTTTGAAAATGGCAAATCATATGAGATAACAGCAAAGGTGCTACAGCGGGAAAAGATAAAAGTCCCTGCCGGGACCTTTAATACAATTAAAGTCAGCCTCATAATAAAACACAAGGAAAAGTTGAAAAACAAAGGGGAATCTCTAATCTGGTTATCAGATAATGAATATAAATTTCCTGTAAAAATTAAAACGAAAATAAGTGTGGGCTATATTACAGCCAAACTGAAAAAAATGAAAAAGGGAGAAAACAATGGCAATCGATAAAGAACTGTTAGACATTCTGGCCTGCCCCAAATGCAAAGGGGACATCAAGCTTACTGAAGAAAAGGACGGTCTCATATGTGAAGCCTGCAAGCTTAAATACCCGATCCGGGATGACATCCCTGTTATGCTCATCGATGAAGCGGAAAAAATATAGGGCACCTCTAAAAATCCTCTGAAGTCGCGCTGTCAACGTTGAAAACAGGTTAAGAATGCTCATTTACTCACGTAAACCCCACTTTTTCGCCCATTTTCGCCTTGCCGTCATCGGCTTGATCAAATTTTTTAAAACACCCTATAGCGATAAGGAGCAAAGCGTAATGCGCTAATTCCGGTATCTCACGCATTACACCACATGTTTCAACTAATGGAAAAACTTTCAGTAACAATAATCACCCTCAATGAAGAGAGAAAAATCCGTGACGCCCTTGAAAGCGTTAAATGGGCTGATGAAATTGTTATCGTCGATTCCGGCAGTACGGATAAGACCCTTGAAATCTGCAGGAAATATACGGACAAGGTTTTTCATCAAGACTGGCCCGGTTTTGTGGCCCAGAAAAATTATGCCACAGACAAGGCTTCTCATCTCTGGATTTTATCCATAGATGCCGATGAGAGGGTAACACCTGAATTGGCGGAAGAGATAAAAGCCGTTCTTAAGGCGCCCAAAGCAGACGCATACGCCATTCCTAGAAGAGTTTTCTACCTTGGCAGGTGGATAAATTATTCGGGATGGTATCCCGATTTTAAGACAAGACTATTTAACCGAAACGTTTGCCGCTGGAAGGGAGAACAGGTCCATGAAGAGCTCTCGGTAAACGGAAAGGTAGACTATCTTAAAGGGGATATCAATCATTTGACCTTTGACAGCATTGCCGACCACATCAAGACGATGAACAGCTATACCTCGCTGGCTGCCAGGGAACAGAAGGGCAGAGCCGAGGCCTCTGTTATCCATCTTTTATTCAGACCCTTTTTTGCCTTTATTAAGAGCTTTTTTCTAAAACAGGGTTTCAGGGACGGCATGCCGGGTTTTATCATCGCCGTGGCAGCGGCCTGCCATGTCTTCTATAAATATGCAAAACTTTGGGAACGGAACAATGTCAAAGGAAGCAACCTGCCCAACGAATAAGCAGCGATGAGGAGATGAAAGTATTTAAGAATATATTGGTCGTCCAGACTGCCTTTCCAGGAGATATTGTCCTCACAACGCCTTTATTTAAAGCACTTAAAAAACGGTTTCCCGAAAGCAGGCTGTCGGTATTGACAACACCTCCCGGCTGCGAACTGCTTAAAGAGATTAAAGAAATCGATGCACTTATTTCTTACGATAAAAAGGGCGCAGATAAAGATTTATTGTCCTATGTGAGATTGATAAAAAAACTGAAAAGACTGCGTTTTGACCTGTGCATTTCCCCACACCGTTCGGCAAGGACGTCCTTTATGGTTATCGCATCGGGTATCGATGAGAGGATAGGATATTCTGAGGCCTCTCTTTCATTCCTCTATTCAAAAAAAGTCGTAAGAGACGATAAACTCCATGAAGTCGATCGGATCCTTTCATTATTGATCCCTCTGGACATTAATGTTGATGAAGAAGACAAACAACCCTGTCTTGCCTTATCGCAGGAAAGCTCAGAAAATATGGGCAAGAGATTTGATGAGCTGGGAATTAGAGCGAATGATCTGACAATAGGCGTGGCTCCCGGCTCGGTCTGGGAGACAAAGAGATGGACAGCGGAAGGTTTTGCCTCTTTAATAGATAATCTGATTGAAACCTACCATGCCAAAGTATTACTCCTGGGCGCGCCATCGGATAGTGCTGCGGGAAATGAGGTCCTCTCGCGGTGTAAACATGAACCGATCAATTTGGTAGGGAAAACAACTTTAAGGGAATTAATTGCCGTCATTGACAGGTGCCGCCTTTTAATCGGCAACGACAGTGCACCGGGACACATCGCTGCCGCCAGAAATGTGCCTGTCATCTCTATCTTCGGGCCCACCGTTCCATCCTTTGGTTATTCTCCTTTCGGGAAAGATGTTATTATCGTAGAAAAGGAACTACCCTGCAGACCCTGCCACCATCATGGTCCGAGGACATGTCCCGAGAGCCATTTCCTCTGCATGAAGGATATTAAAAGTGAGGAGATAATGGAGCAGGCGAAGAGGTTTTTAAAGTAACACTATGGCAAATCAAAAGAAAAGAATTCTGGTAATACGTACCGACCGCATCGGTGATGTTGTTGTTTCGACCCCTGTTTTCGAGACCTTGAAAACTGCTTACCCGGATGCCTGGATTGCCGCCATGGTCAGGCCCTATACCAGGGACCTTTTGAAAAACAATCCCTATGTAGATGAGATCATTGAATATAAACCTGACAGTACACATAAAGGTTTAAGCGGCATTCTGGCAATGGTCAGGACGCTTAAAAACGGCCATTTTGATACCGTTATTACCCTCTTTTCCAACTTCAGGCTCGGATTGATCACTTATATGGCAGGAATTCCAACACGTATAGCACCTGCCACAAAGGTGGCGCAACTGTTCTACAATCACAGGATCTCGCAACGCCGATCAAAATCGACTCAACATGAAGCGGATTATAATCTTGATCTGCTCAAGGTGCTCGGCATAACTGATATGAAAAAAAATGTTGCCATTTGGATTGATAAATCTGCAGAAGAAGCGTCCCGGCAATATCTAAAAGAAAACAACTTGTTTCAGGCATGGGAAAATAAAAAACTGATCGGAATTCATCCCGGCAGCGGCGGCTCTGCAAGAAACTGGCAGCCCGAAAGATATGCTCAGTTGGCCGACAGGTTGATCTCGGAATTTAGCTATTCAGTCCTTCTTACCGGCGGCCTCGGGGAAAAGGAATTGCTTTCAACTGTTCAAAGCAAAATGACCCGGAAATCCCTCATATTTACATCCAACAGCATTATGGAACTTGCTGCCATGCTTAAAAACTTTTCTGCCTTTATAAGCTCCAGTACAGGCCCCATGCATATGGCTGCAGCCGTTAAGACACCGACGGTATCACTCTTTTGCCCCATTACCGCCTGCCTTCCCATCAGGTGGGGCCCCATTGGCAATGAACAGCGTGTACTTTTGCCCGAGGCGCCAGAATGCAGTAAGTGCGTGGAGGATAAGTGCAAATATTTTGACTGCATGGAGATGATCAGCATTGATACTACCATTAAGGCCGTCAATGAATTGGTGGGAATCGAATGAAATTCCTCATTCTTCGACTCGGATCTCTCGGCGACGTCGTTCTCACAACACCGGTAATCAACCTGCTTAAAGAGGCTTACCCCGACGCAGAGATAGACTTTCTTGTTAAAAAGGAATTCTCCGAGATCCTTGCAGGCGACCCCAATCTCAGCAGGGTAATACCCTTCGACAGCAAGGGTGCAAACAAGGGGGCACCAGGCCTTCTCCGAATCGTCAGGGGTCTCAAAGAGAATCAATACAGCCATGTCATCGACCTTCACAGCAACCTGCGAAGCCGCGTAATTTCATTCCTGCTGACATCATCCACCACCCTTCGTTATAACAAGCAGGCAATGAAGAGAAGACTTCTATTGTCTGGCATTCGCCTTAAAACGGTTCATACGACAAGCTCTTATGCCAGGGCATTATTGCCGCTCGATATCAAAAAAGAGCCGGGCAACCCGAAAATCTTTTTTTCAACCGAGGAATCTGAAGTTGCAAATAAATGCCTTCAAAGAGAAGGGATTAAAGAGGGAGATCTTCTCATCGGCTTTAATCCGGGCGCAAAATGGCCTACAAAAATGTGGCCGGCTGATCACTTTATCGAGCTGGGGAAGAAATTAGTCAAGGAGTTGAATGGAAAAGTCCTGGTTTTCGGCGGCCCTGATGAGCTTGATATATGCTCCTTCATTAAAGATGGTATTGGAGACGATGCCATTCTTCTTGCAGGCAAAAAGACCTTAAAAGAATCTGCTGCCCTCATCAGTAAATGCAATCTTTTTGTATCCAACGACTCAGGCCCCATGCACATAGCTTCAGCCGTCGATACCCCTGTAATTGCCTTCTTTGGACCGACTGTACAGGATTTTGGATTCAGCCCACTGGGAAAAAGTGTTGTTCTGGAAAAACAGATAAAATGCAGGCCTTGTTCTCTTCATGGCAGTGACAGCTGCCCGAAAGGACATTTCAAGTGCTTGAAGGACATTAGCCCAAATGAAGTCTTTGGAAAGGCGAAAGAGCTGTTGGGGAGGTGAGGCATCTAAATGGCTTTACCTAACCATATCAATTTGAAGTTTATCAACTACATACCCTACAACTAAACAAATTTGTGAAAACAATTATTTGAGGATTGAAATTGAGAGCGGGGTGGGTCGTTCGTTGACAACAGTGACGGCTATCACTTTCTCTTCGAGAAATCCATAAAAACCAGTCTTTATTCAGGAATGTTAGGAATTTTGGTTGTCTCACCCTTGTAATTTCGTAAGGTGTATTCCTTCTCGTTTTTATCGATAATATAATAGTCCGGCATTAATGGAATCTTGCCGATTTTGGTCGCCAGCACGTACATCGGTTGCGCCAGACCGGTAGTATGGCCACGGATTGCATCACGGATCAACTCAGCGCCTTTTTCCACGGTCGTGCGGAAATGGTCGATTCCCGGAGCCGGCTCACAATAGAAAACATAGTAGGGACGGATACGAGTGCGCAGTAATTTCAGATGCAGTTCTCTGAAAGTGTCCACATCATCATTGATTCCCTTCAACAACACCGCCTGATTTCCCACATTGATGCCGCAACTCAACAGTTCGTAAACCGCTTTTGCCGTTTTTTCGGTAATCTCTTTCGGGTGATTACACTGCGTATTGAGCCAGACTGGAACTTTGTGGTAACCGCCGATAGCCTTTTTCAATCCTTCTGTAATGCGATGTGGTAGCACGATAGGTAGTCGGGAGCCGATGCGAATCATTTCGATGTGCGGCATCTCGCGAAGTTTGGTAATCAGGTATTCCAATTTATCATCCGACAAAAGCAATGGATCGCCACCAGTAATCAGTACGTCACGAATCTCCGTGTGTTCGGCAATCCAAGCCAGTCCTTCGTCAAGATCAAAACGCAGCTGCAAATCCTGGTCGACAACCAGTTCCTTTCGGAAGCAGTGCCGACAATAAATAGCACAAATCTCTACAACGGTAAAAGCAATACGATCAGTGTACTGACGGGCAATACAATCGGGGCGAACTTCTTCGGTCGCTCTATTCTCTTTCCACACCAGGTAGTTTTCCATCCCGTATTTATTAACCTGCTCCTTCATGGATGGAATCACCTGCTTTCGGATCGGACAATCCGGATCATCCTTATCCATCAACGATGCAAAATAGGGCGATATCCCCCATCGGGTGTCCAGGGCCTCAATTGCTTCTCTTTCATCATCGGAAACATTGATATATTTTTCAAGCTTTTCAAGTGTATTCACTTGATTCTGCATCTGTTCGACCCATTCTTCTGCCATCTTTTCCTCCATCAATGTTTTGGCAATGCCAATATTTTTTATGACACTCTTCCCGTTTTTCTTTAAGAATTCGCCTTAGTTAAATATTTTAGCACAATATTAAACAACTCTTAAATGTTTTTTCGTCAATCTCTAGCGTTATCTATTGCAGTTTGCAATATGGGGGTATTATTATTGAATGCCCATTGATAGGCAAATGTTTATGACAATTTCAGCTTATAATGTACATATTTTGAAGCAGTTGACAAAATGAACATTACAGAAAGCAAAATTGATACCTTAAGGTAAAAATAATAGTCCGGTTTTTCGTAAACTGGCACCCTTTGTTGAACGTGATTCCAGCCATTATGTCTAAGCGCTACTATCAACAAAGTGCCGGAAAGCTTTTAACTCTTTTCAGGTTCAGCCTGACTAATGCGTTTTGCAATTTCATCCTTTCCCCATTATCAAAGATAATAACGCGGCCTGGAAAGGGGATCTCGATCCCTTCACGATCAAAGGCCTCCTTTAAAATTCTTCTCATTTCCCTTGCAACTCCCTGATGATGACCCGGTTTAACTCGGGTCAGAGTCCGAATTGACAGCTCTGATTCCCCAAAATCCTGAAGACCGCCTACCTTTGTCGGTTCAAGGACCGTCATGTTAGATGACTAAATTAAGCCGTCGATATGAACAGATTGAAAATTTATGTTTGAAATGTTGTCTTTTTGAAAGGGACGGAAAAACCTCTGTTAGAGGAAGGAAGGGTTCAGCATTAATCTATCAAAAAACTCTTTTTCAAAGTTATTTTATTCTATGCGATCAACCTTGATCGTATTGGTGCTTCCCGCAACGCCAACCGGTATACCGGAGACAATAACAACAATATCCCCGCTTTTGAAGAAACCGGCTTTAAGCGCAATATTTTTTGATTCATAATGGATCTGGTCTGTATGCTCCTGAAGCTTTATATAAAAGGGATGGACACCCCAGACCAGCAGAAGCTGGCGAACAACCTTTTGATCGATTGAGCAGGCAATTATAGGACGTTGCGGCCTGTTCCTCGCAATTCTACAGGCCGTTGCCCCCGTAGATGTTACCGTAATGACGGCTGCGGCATCAAGATGAGAGGCTAGAAGACAGCCAGCAGCGGACGTCGCCTTGGATATAGACGTTTCTTTCTGCGACATTTCCAGCTTTAATTTTCCCGTTGTTTCAGCCTTGATTGCCAGCTGATGCATGGTTTGAACAGTGAGCAACGGATATTTTCCGATAGCCGTTTCACCGGACAGCATGATAGCATCCGTTCCGTCTATAATGGCGTTTGCCACATCGGTTACCTCTGCCCGGGTCGGGTAGGCATTATAGGTCATGGAGTCCAGCATTTGCGTTGCTGTAATCACCGGGATCCCTCTTTTGTTAGACTTTGCTATTATCATTTTTTGTACTAAGGGAACATCGGCGATGGGAATCTCTACCCCAAGATCGCCGCGGGCAACCATGATCCCGTCACAATGGAATACGATATCATCAAGGTTGTCCACTGCCTGCTGGGTCTCAATCTTTGCGATAACCTTTATTCCTTCCCCCCCATTGTCGTCCATAAATTTTCTGATATTTATTAGATCTTCCGCAGTTCTTACAAATGAAGCCGCAATGAAATCGATATTTTGTTCGATGAGGAATTTGATATCACTGTAGTCCTTTTCCATGAGAAAGGGCAGGGACAGGGTTGCCCCCGGGAAGTTCAGCCCCTTCGTCTCGCCCAGCTTGCCCCCTCTTTCGACCCGGCAGAGAACATCATGGCCCTGGATGTCTTCTACGTAAAGTGTGATGGCACCATCGGACATATAGACAAGCTGACCCATCTCAATATCTTCACTTAATTGAGGGTGTGTAATATGGATGCGATGGGCATCACCGATATGTTCATCCGGCGTAAGTGTAACAAGATGGCCTGCCTCCAGGGTAATCTCCTTCTCCCTTAACAAACCGGTGCGGATTTCCGGCCCCTTCAGATCGCCAAGTATGCAGACATGTCTGCCCAGCTGCTTTTCAACCGTACGTATTGTTGCTATATTTTTTTTATGATCTTCATAACCTGAATGAGACATATTGAGTCTGACGACATCAACACCTTCTGAGATGAGGGGAGACAGCGTCTCGGAACTGTTACATGAAGGTCCCATTGTTGCGACGATCTTGGTCTTTCTCACATTTTTCTTCATTGGAAAATCCTCTTCATACTGTATTGGTGGTTCGAAATTTCTATTCTGGCATAACAGTGAGGCAATCATCAATAGTAATCCCCTCCCCGTCTCCATCGACATGAACTTTCAGGGAATAAGTGCCCGTGTGCTTTGCAGATATTTTCCCGTAATAAAGTGAGACCCCGTCGGCAAGATTATCTTCCAGGGACATGTCTACACCATCTTCACCACAGAGATCACTAGCCATAATGACCCTTTCCGGATTACCACTCACAGCCGCCCACACCTTAAAATCTTCTCCCACTTTTTTTGATTGAATCATTCCCCTTGAGGGCAGGGTACTAATGATTTCTGTCTTTTCGGATTCTGTTGAATATGCCGTCCTTCCGGAGGAATAGCTTAGTTCTTTAAGAAACCGGCACGCCACGGCATAGGCTTCATTTACATTAGACGAAAGGGCTTCCACCGTTAAAGGCATTCGCCATGACCAGTTGTGCTCACCAAAGGTACCGGGGAGATTAATCCTTTCTTCCGGACCGAGGCCTAATATGTCCTGAAAGGGAAGGACAATAAATAGCGCCCTGGAGTTGAAAAGTTTTTCGAAAACCGCCTTCCTGATCTCTTGGAAAGCGGCATCATCAGACAATGTCAAATAACGCAGTAATTCTCTTTTTTCATCGTCACGCATTTCCTGCCACCATTGACTCATTGTTGGCGTATCATGCGTACCTGTTGTAGCAAGAAAGTCTTCTGTATAATCTTCAGGATAGCGATAACCTGACGCCTTTCCGGATTCTTCACCTTCTCCCCAGCCAAAAATAAAGGTCTTGTATCCAGCAATTCCCAGAGACCGTCTTAAGGCATGAACTTCGGGCGTGATGTCTCCCAGATCCTCTGCAAGGGGTATTAAAAGTTTATCGTAAAGGGTAATCTCTAAAATCCGCTGCAGCAGTTTCTCTCCCGGCCCCTTTACCCACCTGCCCTCCGATGCCTTTGCGCCGGCCGGTACTCTCCAGTAAGCCTCAAAACCTCTGAAGTGGTCAAGCCTGTAGAGATCAAAAGAAGCGCATACCCTGTCT
>JADFVM010000184.1 GCA_015222555.1 Pseudomonadota bacterium | reverse complement strand
CAGGAAGAACTTCTCATCTTGTCAGCCCTTATTTTTACTACTCATTGTCATTCCTTCTTCCTTACGCAGACTAACTTTCAAGTTTTGCAATTAAAGACTGAAGAAAATACGAAAATCTGGATGTATAGAGGGACAATAAAATTGGATTTATTCTATCGCCTTTTTCAATGCTTCAATCTCCCCATCCTTCAATGCTCTTATTTTTCCTGAGGCAAGATCGTTCACCTCAAGTGGCCCGAAACGGGTGCGCTTCAGCCTGAGCACTTTATGACTGATGGCCTCACACATCCTTTTCACCTGTCTGTTTTTCCCCTCATGGATGATAATCTCCAGCCAGCTTTTATTTCCCTTGATTTCCAGAACCCGTATCTTTGCGGGCGCTGTCTTTCCATCTTCCAGTTGCACACCCTCACGCAGTCTTTTTAAGGCTTCATTTGAAGGGACGCCCTGAACCAGTGCATGATAGTATTTATCAATCTCTTTTTTTGGATGGGCCAGCGCATTTGCCAATTCTCCATCGTTGGTAATAATCAAGACCCCTGTTGTATCATAGTCGAGACGACCGACAGGATAAACACGTTCATCTATATCTTTAAGAAGATCATTCACTGTGAGTCGACCGCGGGGATCTTTCATAGTCGTCACACATCCCTTTGGTTTGTTAAGAAGGTAATAGACTTTCTTCTCAGACTTTGAGATAGACCTGTCATCGACTTCAATATCATTTTTTTCGGGGTCTACCTTGGTGCCAAGTTCCTTAATTACTTTCCCGTCAACCTTGATCCTCCCGTTTAGGATCATCTTTTCCGCTTCCCTGCGGGATGCAACCCCTGCCTGGGCCAGTACTTTCTGAAGTCTTATCATGTCAGTCCCTGACGCTCGGCTTCATCGATGAGTAAGCCCTCAAGCAGGCCGTAATCACTGACAACAAGCTCATTGAATCCGAATTCTTCCATCGTCCTTTGAACAATAATGGTGCCGGCAATGATGAGATCGGCCCGGCCTTCTTCAAGCGCTTTAATGGCAACCCTTTCTTCATGTGTCATCCCGGAAAGCCTTTTAAACAGCTTATCGATGGCATCCTTTGTGAGAACGTAGTTATTAATTTTTCTTGAATCGTAGATCTCCAGATTCTGGTCGAGTGCTGCAAGGGTTGTGATCGTTCCAGCCGTGCCGACGAGAATTGAGCCCGAATTACCCCCCATGTGACTGAGCTCAGGCAATCCGCTTCCCGGTGTTTTCAGGGCCAGCAAAAAACTGTCTACGGCCGATCTGATGTTGGAAAGATTATCAGCGGATGGCGGATCTGATTTTAAGTATTTCTCGGTTAGCGAAACGACCCCCATGTTGAGACTGTTAAGGCCAATAACTTTTCCGCTTTCAGCTATTATATATTCTGTGCTTCCGCCACCGATATCAAATACCAGGGCCTTACTCTCTTTTTGATAAAGGGCTGAGAGCACGCCCTTAAGGGTGAGTGCCGCTTCAATATCGCCTGATATGATGTCAACGTTAATGCCGGTCAGCGATTTAATCTCATCAATGAACTCTTTACCGTTTTCTGCTTCTCTTACAACACTGGTGGCTGATGCGCGCACCTTTTTTACACCTGCTTCCTTGATAACATCAGAAAAGATTTTTACAGCTCTTAGTGTTCTTTTTTCCGAGTCTGGGTGCAGCCTCTTTCCGTCAAAACCTCCTCCAAGGCGGGTTATTTCCCGCATCAGGTGTGAATCGATGATGTGACCATCCTTTTGTACCGCTCCGATGAGGAGTCTAAGAGTATTTGTGCCTATGTCGATGGATGCTATTTTCATATTTATTTTATATAAGAATTATAGGGTTGAAAGTGTAGCGTGAGCAGGGGAGGGGCGTCAAACTTAATGATTGGGAAAATTGGCTGCAAGGTTAATCTAGCAAGTTTAAAATCTCTGAGGGATGCTCTATTAAAGCTCGTGCACCACTTTCTTCCAATTCTTTTTTTGAGCGGAATCCCCATAGTACGCCACAGGGAAACATTCCCGCAGCCGTCGCCGTTTCCATGTCGATATCCGTATCACCCACATATAAAATCTCGCCTGGTGATAATTTTAGAAAGTCAGCTATTTGTTGAGCCCCTGCGGGATCGGGTTTGGGATGGAGCCCTTCATGGAGGCCCTGGACCCTCTCAAAGTGCCAGTTCGATAACATGTCATTAACGCATTGCAGGGTAAAATCGTGCGGTTTGTTGGAAAGAACTGCGAGCTTTATCTTTCTATCGTTTAGCGTGTCAAGGAGGTCTGCTATCCCATCATAGGGTTTTGTCTTAATGTTCCAGTTTTGTTTATAGTCTTCACGAAATCCCTGAACACACTTTTCTATTGTTGCTTCGTCACGTCTGCCTTCCGGCAATACGCGATTTATAAGAACCTCTAAGCCGCTGCCGGCGAAATTGCAGTAGCGATTCAATGGATGTGTTGGAAATCCATTGCTATTCAGAACTTTGTTTGTAGAGTTTGCAATGTCCTCCAGAGTATCCAGTAATGTTCCATCAAGATCAAAAATGACGGCTTTGAAGTTCATGGCAATCCTCAGATTTGCTTAGTTTCTAGAATATGAACCAGATTTAGAATGTTGACGCTACGTGGGTTTCCCAATAGAGGTAAGCTGATATTTGATACTTAAAAGTCGGGATCGTTGACGGCAGGGTGGCGGATGACGTTGAGGCTATTAAAGGGAGACCTTGATTTCAGTCTTAACATTACCCCTGACATTAAAGTCGCCTGTGATATCCATCTCTCTGGGCTTCAAAATCGCTTTGAGGTCATCAAATATCTTGTTTGTTACTTCCTCATGGGAGATCGCCTTATCTCTGTAACTGTTGAGGTAAAGCTTCAGACTTTTTAACTCAACTACATACTTGTCGGGTACGTAGCTGAGTTTAATCGTGGCAAAATCAGGATAACCTGAACGGGGACATAGGCAGGTAAATTCAGGGAAAGAAATTTCTATCCTATAATCCCTGTCAGGGTAAGGATTGTCCCAGGGTTCCAGTTTTGCTTCAGATATTTCCTGTGCACCGTACTTTATCGTATGAGCTGCCATTAATATATAATCCAAAAGGAATTCATTTCTATTATCATCGCTTTATCAAACAAGCCCCTGGCCCAGATGAACTGGACTATTTTCAGTACCCCCTTGAGGGGTGTAAGTACCTTCACGAAATTATTTTCTGCCAGAAAAACGCAGAAAATAATTTCTAAGGTACTAAACACTATCAGTGCGGGGGCTGTTTGGGTTTTAGAAAGATTGTTAAATGTCTGACGACTTAGATCAGCTTCTCCACCGTTGCTGTAGAGCGAAGCTTACCTACATATTCGTTCATGAGCTTATTGCCTTCGAGGTTGGAGAGATAGGGTTTAATGTCTTTTGACGCATCTTTGAGAGCTGTGACGCCTCCCTCTTTTTTATCAAAGACCTTAATGATATGAAATCCGAAGTTGGATTGAACAATATCACTTACTTCCCCTACCTTTAATGCAAAAGCGGCATCTTCAAAAGACTTAACCATTTGTCCCTTTGAAAAGAAACCCAAATCACCACCATTGGGTGCACTTGGCCCTTCGGATGATGTTTTTGCCAGTTCGGAAAAATCATCTCCTTTTTTGACTTTTGCCTGGATGGCCTCAATTTTTTTACGACCCTCTTCAACCTTTGCCTTATCATCCCAGTTATCCATTTTGATCAAGATATGAGAAGCTTTAACTGACCCTGGCTTGTTGAAAAATTGAGGATTTCCATTGTAAAAATCCTCAATCATTTTGTCAGAGATTGTGATTTTACTTTCGATCTCCTTTGAATACATTTCTTTCAATGCCAGCTGATCTTCGATATTTCCTCTTAACTGTTCAACACTAAAACCTTTTTCCAATATAGCCTTTTCAAATGTCTCTACGTCTGGAAACTGAGATTTAATCATTTCCAACTGTTTTTCAACGGCTTCTTTAGGGGCAGTTATTTTTTGACGGTCTGTTTCCTGCTTTAAAAGTTCAGAATTGATCAGTTCATTTAGTGCCATATCCACCAGTTCTTTTTCACTTTTAACCTGATTTGCCATTTGTGCCTGCGATGCGATGACTTTATAGACATTTTCAAGTTTGCTTTTCTGAATGTCTATACCATTGACTTTAGCAACAACGTCAGGAAGAGCAGTAAATAAAAATGTTTCTTTTGCTGTAGCCTGGCTATCGCCTTTCGTTTGCGTTTGGGTCTGGGTCTGGGTCTGTACGGGTTTCTTCTCCTTACATCCTGCAAAGATGAGGGTGGAAACGAATAAGACCAGCGCAAGTTTAAAACTGATTGTATGCAAATTCTTCAAAATAATTCCTCCAGCTTGATTTTAATTTAAACGGCATAATTTAGCACATAGTAGAATAACTGTCAATCAACTCTTGAGCTTAAAAATGTTGCATGACGTAAATTTACCAGCTTTTTATTTGTTATTTACCCGGCAAATAAATAGGCCGCATTTTTTCTAACGCTCCCTTAGCCCCTCTATATCTAAGCGGGGGAATAAAACTCCTCCCCTGAGTCATCCTGAGCCTGTCGAAGGATAAGGGGAAGTAGGGTGAGGTTACAGATTCTTTAACAGAAAATCTGCCAGAAGCTGGTCATCATTCTTTTCATTGTCAGCAAGGGATGAATCGGGTTCTAATATTTCCTTCTCAGGAGATCCTTTTTTGCTGTCATCTTCCAGAAGCAGTCCTAAAAAGCCTTCTTCCACCTTATACGCCTCATCCTTGTATATGGCAGAGTTCATATAAACCTCTACTCCCTTTTCTTTAATGTGATCCGAGGTAATGACTTTGCCTACCCAATTATTAGGATCAGTATTCTTTGATTCGATAGCAAGAAATTTGACAGCTGCTTTTAATGTGAAGCGAGAGTTATCCTTTGAAGGAATAGTGAGAATGTCTCCTTCAATGTTTGCCTTGCCGGCAGAAGACCACTGATCAAGTACTTGTTGAGTTAGAAATATTTTTTTCTGCATGGCATTGAAAGATATAAACTTGCATTCAGTTGCTTAATGTATCATTTTATATCAAAGATAAGAAAAAGCAATTCTTAAGGGCAGCTCTAAAAATAGGCTGAAGTCGCGCTGGCGACGTTGAAAACAGGCTCATACCCCAAGTGCACAAGGAAATGCTCATTTACTCATGTAAACTCTTCTTTTTCGCCCATTTTCGCCTTGCCATTATCGGCTTGATCAAATTTTTTAAGACACCCTTAATTTTTGAATTTGTGTTCTTTAACTTCAAGTTATTACACAAAATATACTAGATATTGGATTTTTATGGCAAAATATATATTATAGACTACTAAGTAAGAAAAAGTCCAAAACAGTTTTGGAATGGTAGGTTCGAGGCTGTATTACATTAAGGTGCTAAAATTTATTGTCCCTTTGAATGGAGGCAGCATTTTTTATGAAATTGTTTAGCTGAGAAATGATATGCTAATTATTATCTGAAATTATCTAATAAAACTGTAGTGGATCCCCTTTATGTCCATTCGATTTAGAATTGTAGGGAGCTTTGTCCTCCTCATTTTATTTCTCATCGGTTCAGAACTTTATGACAAAATTGTCATAAACAGCCTCATCGGTGATGCAAAGATGATTAACTATGCAGGAAGCCAGCGAATGAGAACGGCTAAACTGGCATATCTAGCTTCTGTATACATTGAAACGCGGGATGAAGCATATAAAAAAGAAATAACTAAAGAGATAACAAAATATGAAGAAATTCTTGATGGACTTCAACAGGGATCGGAAAAACTCGAGCTTGTCGGCGTTAACGACATGGAAGCCAATGCATATATTGGAGAAGCCAGAACTCTTTGGACAGTATACAAAATTAATCTGGGTGAAATAATTGATAAAAAGGATGCTAGATCAATAATGCTTATAAGAGAATTGGTTTTTCCCCTCATTGAGGAGATGAATCATCTTACCTTTCGTCTCGATGAGGTCTCAACTTCAAATGTGGAGCAATTCAGGCAGGCAAAAAAAATCGCTCTCTGGATCGCTCTCCTTCTGGGCATCCTCATAGCCATCGATATAATGAGGGCAATTGTAAGGCCCATGAACAAACTGCTTAATGGCATGCACAAGGTTGCAGAGGGTGATCTTCATCTTCAGATGGAAGAAAGGGGTAAAAATGAATTTTCCCTGCTAGCAGCATCGTTTAATGACATGACAAATAGTTTGAATGAGTCCAGAAATGAACTTGAAAAAACGAATAAGGAGCTTGAGGATTTTGTCTATACCGTGTCACACGATCTTAAAGAGCCGCTCAGGGGGATCTCGGCTTTCAGCCAGTTTATAAGGGAAGATTATGAAGAAAAACTTGACGATAAAGGCCGTGATTATCTGAAGCGAATCATTAAATCATGCAGTAGAATGAGGGAACTTATTGATGATCTTTTAACTTTATCCAGAATAGGAAGGACAAAGAATCCTTTTGAAGAAGTCGATGCAAAGGTGTTAGTAGAAGAAGTGCTTAACCGTTCTAAGCATTTTATTGATGAAAAGAAAGTTGTCATTAATGTTGCAGAAGATCTTCCTGTGATTTATTGCGACAAAATAAAAATGCAGGAATTATTTGCAAATCTCATCAGCAATGCCATAAAATTCATAGATAAATCACCGCCTGTTGTCGAAATCGGCTATGAGAAGAGATCGGGAGAAGACCTCTTTTTCATCAGCGACAACGGGATTGGTATCGATAAAAGGTATTTTGATAAAATATTTGAGATTTTCCAACGGTTAAACCTGAAAGAGGATTATAAGGGGAGTGGCGCCGGCCTGACTATCGTTAAGAAGGTTGTCGAAGAACATGGAGGCAGGATCTGGGTTGAATCGCTAGTCGGGGAGGGAAGCACATTCTTTTTTACCATACCAAAGAGAAGTAATAATTAAATAGATGAGGTATATTTTATTATGAGGCAAAAAACAATTGAAGTCCTTTTGGTAGAGGATAATCCCGACGATGTTGAAATAACAAAAAGGGCCTTTGCAAAGGGGAATCTCCTAAACCGGCTTCATATTGTGAGAGATGGGCAGGAGGCCCTTGACTATCTTTATGGGCAAGGTGAATATGCCGAGGTTCCCCGGCCGGGGCTCATCCTTCTGGATATCAACCTGCCAAAGGTGAATGGAATAGATGTACTCAGAAAGATTAAAAAAGACGATGATTTGAGGGAAATCCCCGTTGTAATGCTTACTGTTTCAAAAAGGGATGAAGATATCGTCGAGAGCTATGATCTTGGTGTAAACAGCTACATTATCAAGCCTGTGGAGTTCGATAAATTTATGGAGACAGCAAAAAATATTGAAAATTACTGGCTCCATACCAATGAGGGACCAAAATAGATGTCTATTCTTTTTAGTAACTTAGAAATAATTTTCTGCGCTTTGCTGGCAGAAAATTATTTAGCTTCGCACAATCGCCCTCAGAAGACAAGCTAGGTCGACTTGATTTCGTGAAGGCACTTACACCCCTCAAAGGGGTACTGAAAATAGTCCGTTTATCCGGGTTGGAGTAGGATGAATAAAGACAAGGGTATTCACATATTAATTATCGACGATAATGAGGATGATATCCTCATATTAATGAGGCATCTTCAAAGTTATGAAGAACCTGTAGAAGTCACTTCTGTCCGAAGCGGCGAGGAGGCAATTCAACGGATGAAAGCAAACCGTTATGATCTTTGTCTCCTCGATTTAAACCTTCCCGCCATAAGCGGCCTTGAACTCTTACAACATATCCTTTCCCACGAGGATAATCTCCCTTCAATAGTAATTACAGGGCAGGGCGATGAGAATAGTGCTGTACAGGCCATGAAGCTTGGCGCCTATGACTACATTGTCAAAGATGAGATAAGCCAAAGTCTGCTTAACAAGACAATTCATCATGCTTTGGAAGCTCATATGAATAAAATTGAGAAGGGTAAGCTGGAGGAGGAACTGCAAGCCTATACAGAGAGACTTGAAGCCATGGTGATGGAAAGGACCAAAGAAATTAATTACCTCAACAATTATAAAGATTTGATTCTCGGATCCCTTGATGACTATATACGTGTTGTGGATCCTGTTAAGGAAATTATACAATATGAAAGCAAGAAAGTAAGAGATGAATTAGGAAGTAATGCGGGTAAAGACTGCTTTATGTTCTGGGATAGAGAGGACCCTTGCGAAAACTGCATATCTAAGCTGGCAATAAAAGAATGGCGTGTCAAGACGAGGGAGGAAACTTCGAATAGCAAAATATTCAGGGTGACAGCCATACCGCTCAGGAATCTGGATGGTACTGAGTCCGTCATTGAAGTGATTAGGGATATTACGGAACATAGAAGGATGAATGAAGAGTTAAAGCAGAAGAAAAAACTGGCCGCCATGGGTGAGATGTCGGCCTATCTTGCACATGAGATCAGAGGCCCATTGAATGCATTGGGCTTGGCCTATGAGTTCCTGAATGAGTCCAATGATGTAAAAGGAGAAGACAGGGAAGCGCTGGAAAATCTTGGAAGAGGATTGGAGACACTTTTTACTTTAGCCACAGACCTTCTTGACTATAGCAGAAGTGATAACCTTAATCTACAGTCCGTTGAACCGATAAATGTAATTAATAATGTTATCTATGAAATTAAACAAAAGCTATCAGATAAGAATGTCAAGGTAGAAACTCATCTGCCGGAACATTTGCCCTCCATGAACCTTGATACGCTGAAAATACGCCAGGTATTTCTAAATGTGATAAATAATGCAATCCATTCCATGGATGAGGAAGGACTTCTGACCCTATCCGCGAAAGCGGAGAATGGCTTTCTTAATATTTCCATCTCAGATACAGGATGCGGAATGACAGAAGAGGAACTGGATAATATTTTCCTTCCTTTTTACACTGCCAAGCGGGGTGGGACAGGTCTCGGTATGGCGATTGTTAAGCACTTTTTAGCCCTTCATGGTGGTCATATAAAAATAGCAAGTGAGAAGGGCAAGGGAACGACTGTTATCCTCTTTCTACCTTTTTTGAATAAAGACGACGAAGACAAATAAGATATTTCCACACCTTTTGTGACCTGTTTTGGTTAAATCACTGCGTAAATGCTTTTGTGTTTTTAGGTATCAAAAATAACCCCGCTTTCGCTGTGCGAAAGGCGAGCCTAAGCGAGAGGGCTTGCCCCGGGGATGTTTATTGTATGTCTTTTAAATTGCTACAAACTGCGACAATTAATCAACAACCCTGCATTGTTTAATCCCCAGCTTCTTGAGAAAGGTCATCATGGGACACCAGTTGGAAAAACCTGACTGAAAAAGATTCAGGCCAACAAAGCCTGTAAAGAACAGCCACTGGGGGGAGTGCAATTGTGACAGCGCCAGACTCAAAAGAACAAATGTGCCTGCAATAATTCGCAGTAATCTCTCAACAGGCATTATCAACTCCTTGTAATTACAATTAATTTAAAGGGACGAGAATCTCTATGATTCCTCTTATATTGCCGGTTTTAAAGCCATACGCCGTGTCCCGGGGGTAGGCTGTTTTAATAAAATCAGGTCGTGCTTCTTTTTCACCGTGACATGCAAGACATGCATCTTCAACATGGATGGGAAAAATATATCTTTTATATCGCCGACCATCCCGCTCGGTTTCATCCCATATCTCTTTAATCTCAGGATTCCTTTCAAAGAGGTGTTGGAATGATGACTCTTCTTTTGTCGCTGCATTGTCGGGATTCCTGTGCTTTATTGCCGCATGCCTGATGATGACGCCCTCATTCTTTGCAAGTTCCAGGCTCCTTTTCTTTACAAACCCGCATACACTTTTAAAGAGATTATAGGTTATGTCGATATCGGGTTTAATAAAGCCTGCTGCACGCTGACTTCTAAGTTCTGTCAATTCCAGGGCGATTTTTTTTGCCTTGATCTTTCTTACGTCGATAAGCTCATCGCTATAAGATAGTGATGCAGATGAAATCACCGCTAATGAGAGAATACTTTTCAAAAAAAGCTTCATTAAAACTCCGCTTGTCAGAGACTGTTTATTACTTTATCCAGTTTTGTCCTTACATTAGTAGCCACCGCTTCTACCGATGGATTGACGACGAAACCCATGGCCACAATAGGATCTATTGCAGAGATCGTGGTTCCTCCCTCGTCATTTTCATAAACAATGACGTTGCAGGGCAGAAGAAGACCGATCTCCAGCTCATTGGAAAGCGCCTCAAAGGCAAAGGGAGGATTGCAGGCGCCTAGAATAATATATTTTCTAAAATCCTTGTCGAGCTTCTTTTTCAGCGTTTCTTTAACATCTATTTCAGTCAGAATACCGAAGCCTTCCTCCGCCAGAGCCTGTCTTGTTTTTTCAACTGCTTCCTCATAACCGTAATCTACATTTTTCGAGATACCATATTTGCTCATTGTTGAACCTCCTTATTATTTTCATGCCAGATTGATAAATACTGCATGAGCATCTGTTTAATTCTCTACTATGAGTATAACAGTTTATTTTGAAAAAACAGCCAGTGAAAACTTTCATTCTGAAATGATGAAATTGAATCCCTAGCGGGTGCATTCCCCGCGGCTTGCCGCGATATATTAAGAAGGTTGTCTCCGCGCTCATACCCCGCTGCTTG
>JADFVM010000183.1 GCA_015222555.1 Pseudomonadota bacterium | reverse complement strand
GTTTCGTATGCGTAACTTATATATTACGAATATGTTTATGTTATAGCTTTAGATCGACTCCGACTTTTTGCAGGGTAATCATGTTTTATTTTAAAGCGATAGGGATACTGTTTAAGTGGTTGAATCGAAGGAGTCAAGGGGCCAATTATAATTGGAAGGGATTCAAGGAGATGTTGAAGAGGTTCCATGTGCCCAGTCCACGGATAGTAGAATCTCCCCGGTCTGGACAGATATGGTTTTTGGATCGCCCATGCTGATTACGGAAGCGAGTGCCACTGAGGAGCCCGGTGCGGTAATTCCGCACACCGGTTTCTGTGCGGGGGCGGTCGGGTAACTGGCCGTCCTACCGCGACACTGCTCGACTCCACTGGAGCCACGAAAGGAGATGAGAAATGACGTTCTTCTGTCGGTTCAGCCTAGTCTGTTTGACTATCGTCCTGCTTGCTGCCAGCGTGGCGTGTGCCCAGGAACCACAAGCTGCAGACCGGGACATCTTTGTGCCGACCACGATATCCCCCGAGGCCCAGCAGGCCCTGAAGGAGATCATCAAGGCCAAACCCTATACCCTCGTATTTCCTCCGCCCGGCGATCTGGATGCTTGGCGCAAGATGCACGCCGCCGCGGAACAGGCGGGCAAGAAAAAAAACGATAAGGCGGTCGAGGCGAACCACGTTACCGTGATCGAAGCCAAGCTGGGCGGCGTGCCGGTGCTGGATATCCGCCCCATGAACTGGAAAGACAATGGGAAGGTGCTGGTCTACACCCATGGCGGTGCCTACACGATGTTCAGCGCCCGAAGCACCTTGGTGAATTCTGCTGCCATGAGCCGCGCCACGGGCCTGCGGGTGATCTCGGTGGACTACACCACCGCACCGTTTGCCAAGTGGAACGAGATCCAGGAGCAGGTGATCTCGGTCTTCAAGGCGCTCCTGAAGAAAGGCTACGCGATGAAGGACATCGCCTTATACGGCGACTCCGCCGGGGGCGGTCTGGCGATCTCCACCGTGCTCAATCTCCGCTACCGCGGCATGGGCATGCCGGCGGCCGTCGTGCTCTGGTCGCCATGGGTAGACATCAGCAACACCGGGGATACGGCCCACACGCTTGAAGCTGCAGACCCCGTGCTCAGCTACGTTCCTTCGCTACAAAATAGCGCCCTGGCCTATTCCGACGGGCTCCACCTGACCGATCCCCGCGTCTCGCCCTTGTATGCGGACTTCAGCAAGGGCTTCTCGCCGGCGCTCATCGTCGACAGCACGAAGTGCATTTTCCTGAGTACCAGCGTCAGGCTCTTTCAGAAGCTGGAGGCGGCGGGCCAGGAGGCGAAACTCGATATCTACGAGGGTATGTGGCACGTCTTCCAACCGGTACCGCTTCCTGAGTCGGAAGTTTCACTGGGTAAGTCCGCGGCATTTATCAACAGGTATCTCAGATGATCGGAATGGACGCCGCGAATAACCGACTGTTGAGAAGAGATGAGAGGCAGCTAACACGCCGCTGCAACTGAGCGGCTAACCGTTATACAAATAGAAATTGATAAAGGTCATAAAACATGGACTGGAACAGACCTGTCAAAATCACAATTCTTGCATTAAGTCTAAGAGTATTTAGCCTCTCCTTCTTGTTTTTTCGTAACAAAAGAAAAGAGATAGCTCTTGGACTATTTTCATTTGTTTTTGCAATTTTTATAGCAGAAGCTTTTGTAAGGCTATTTTATCCTCAGATAATGGAGCATGACAAAATGTTTGAATACGATCCATATCTAGGGTGGAAATTTATATCGAATAAGAAAGGAGCTATCGTTATTCAAGGAGAAGCTCGCCATTACATTGAGACCAATTATATAGGTTTTCGAGATGATCCACCTCCTCCAGATCAGGACAAAATTAGAAAGATTCTAGTACTAGGAGATTCTTTTGTGAGCAATATATCAGTTAAAGATAGTGAGGTATTTACAGAAGTTCTTGAGCAGAGGTTAAAGAACACAGCGGTGCTAAATTTTGGCGTTAATGGCTATGGACAGGTTCAAGAGTATTTGTTGCTACAAAAATGGCTTCGTAAAATAGACCCTGATCTCATAATATTGGTGATTTATATTCGTAATGATTTTAATGATAATATGGGCGGCTATTGGCTCTACCCCCGTCCATTCGCTTCTTGGTCTGAAGAAGATCTAACTCTTAAGATAAATCCTCCTCCACAGCCTACACCCACTGAGGAAGCAACTTCAGAGCCGTTTCGGAAATTCTATAGAAAATCGCATTTATATCATTTCCTCGATAGAAAAATCCGTTTTTTAATCACTAAATTTTCTCAAGCAGATCAATCTGAACATAAGCCTTCTCTTTACACACCTCCAGAATTATACTTATGTCGTTCACAACCTTCTGAAAACACTAAATTAATGTACCGAACTATGGAAGAGCTTTTGCTGAGAATTGAAGGGTATGCAGATGAAATAGGGTTGTCGTTGGTATTTGCCATAGCGCCTACAATTGTTCAGGTTGAAGATGAACTATGGTCATCTACTTTGCTGAACTATGGTGGAAAACTAGAGGATTATATAAGAACATTACCAAACGATAAATTGATGCAATTTGCTGAAAAGAACAATTTACTGATGATCGATCTTCTACCAATATTACAATCAGAAGCAAAGAAAGGAAAAACACTCTACAATCATAGAGAACAACATTGGAATAGTGATGGTAACCATGTTGTAGCAGGTTCTTTATTAAGCTATCTGAAGACCAAGTCGCTGATTGAATGAAATACATTAAATCTGAAGTTTCCCATAAAAGTCTCACGCTGTCATGCGAAGCAGCGTAACCACAAGAGAATTAACAACTGATTTTCGAGGTACAGTGTAATGGGGGGGGGAAGGGGACATCCTATCTTACCTCTGTCAAGCTAAAAAATTTCTTTTTTAAAAACAGCTAGTTGAATATTTGGGTGTCTAATAAGCGCAAGTTCCCCCTTGAGCCTGTAACAGCTCCTGCAAAAGGTCCGGCGGAATTCTCACCTATAGCGAATCCTGGATCTAATCGAATCAGTATCCGGCGTGTTTTTAAAGCCGTCTATCATCCCTTATCCAGATTCCAGAATTCAGTCCCGCCAGAAGGACGGCGGGCAGGGGCCGGCCAATACGATCAACTTATTCTGAAAAGTAAGCCTGTATTGCTTGCCCCGTTGAATGCGAAGCTATTCTACCGGGGTCCCCCACGAGGTCTTCATTCAGCCTCAACGTTATTGAACAGGCTCTCTCGCCGAACAACTCTATCGTTTCAGGCGTTCTTTTTCCCTTGGTCAGGCTGGACAATGTTTTCTGACCCAAAAGTGATTGACATTGGTAACATAGACGTTACTATATAGTCGTGGGAATTATTGTTCGCGAATATATAGACGAGGAAGGGCGGTCCCCCTACGCACAATGGTTCACTGGCCTGAATGCTGTTGCGGCGGCTAAGGCGACCACAGCGGTGTATCGCCTGGAGCAGGGCAATTTCTCGAACGTCAAGGGAATCGGAGAGGGAGTCTTTGAGTACCGGGTTGATTTCGGCCCGGGGTATCGAATCTATTTCGGAAAGGACGGAGACAGGATTGTCATTTT
>JADFVM010000182.1 GCA_015222555.1 Pseudomonadota bacterium | reverse complement strand
GCGGGACACCACAGGGACGCCCTTCGGGTTAGCTTGTCAACGCCCACGGACTGCGTTCCGCCTCTTGACAAGGGAATGGCCATTGCCAGCGAGGCGCGCCTTGCCGTGAACGTTGACACGCTAACTGAACTCGCAATTATCACATGGATAGAGCACTAATGGCGGAGCTTATTAATACAATCTGTTCGGGCATCGGCTTTTTCCTCCCCTTTGAATGGGCAAGTCACGATTTCATGCGCCGTGCACTGTTGGCAATTATTTTAATCGGACCGGCAGCTGCTGCAATGGGCATCCATATGATCAACTTCAGGATGTCTTTTTTTTCAGATGCCATCAGCCACTCGGCTTTTACAGGCATTGCACTGGGTATTTTAATGAGTTTTAATCCCTTGTTAACGATGGTCGCTTTTGGCCTTCTTGTTGGCCTGATCATTGTGAGAATCAGGAAGCGCTCTAAGTTGTCTATTGATACTATTATCGGCGTGGCCTTTTCTACATCCGTTGCCTTGGGTATTGTCATCATTAGTGCAAGGCGCGGCCTCACAAGGAATCTTCACAGTTTTATTTATGGCGACGTACTGGCAGTGGGTGAGGTGGAGATCGTCCTCATGTTTTTTCTTTCTGTTGCTGTTTTCGCCTTTACTTTCTATATGTATAACCGTCTTGTGATGATGGCCGTCAATGAAGAGGTGGCAAAGACGAGAGGCGTCAATACCTCACTTTATGAATATATCTTTTCCATTCTGCTTACTCTTGTTGTTTGTTTGAGCATTCGAGTCGTCGGCATTCTTCTGGTGACGGCTCTTATTATCGTTCCGGCTGCTGTGGGCAGGACCTTGTCAAAAAACGTTGGAGAGCTTTTCTGGTTTTCCGTATTGACGGCGCTTGTTGCATCCATAAGCGGCCTGATTCTGTCTTACTATTGGGATTCCGCTACCGGTGCGACGGTGGTGCTTGTCTGTGCCGCATTCTTTTTTATGGCCCAGTTTGTCAAAGGGCTCAGGAAGGCGTGACCCCTGCTCCTTGTCGGTAGGTTGAAATGAAGCTCTATCCTTCATATCTGGAAGTGTATCGCAGTGGTGAACTGGAACCCCGAATAGCGGCCCTTGAAAAACTCCTAGACGAATGCACCCTCTGCCCGAGAAACTGTCGTGTTCATCGAAGGGAGGGGGAGGAAGGGGTCTGCAAGGCAGGGGCGGGACTCAAGGTATCGAGCGCCTTTCCCCACTTCGGTGAAGAACCTCCACTTGTGGGCTGGGGAGGTTCGGGCACCATCTTTCTCACCCACTGCAACCTGAGATGTGTCTTTTGCCAGAATTTTGATATCAGCCATGAAGGGAAGGGTGAAGCGGTCACTGCGGAGGAATTTGCCGACCTCATGATCCGGCTGCAGCATATGGGGTGCCACAATATCAACTTCGTCACGCCCACCCATTACTCAGCCCAGATTGTATCGGCCCTTCCTTTAGCCATTGAATCGGGATTACAGCTGCCCATCGTCTGGAACTGCGGCGGTTATGAGTCGCTGGAGGTCATCAGACTGCTCGACGGCATTGTCGATATTTATATGCCGGACATCAAATATTCCGAGGATCTCTATTCAAAAAAATACTCCAGGGCGCCCGGTTACTTTGATGTCGCAAAGGCGGCCTTGAAGGAGATCTACCGGCAGGTGGGTAATCTGGAAGTCGATGCAAGGGGGATCGCAAAAAGGGGCCTACTCATCAGGCATCTTGTCATGCCGGGCGGGGTGGCCGGCACGGAAAAGGTAATGAAATTTATTGCCGAAGAGCTGTCGATTGAGTGTTATGTCAACATTATGGACCAGTATCATCCCTGCTATCAGGCGGAGAGATTTCCTGAAATAAACAGAAGGATTACTAGTGAAGAATACTCAGAGGCGATTACAAGTGCAAAATCCTTTGGGCTTCACAGAGGATTTCAGTCCATCCAATGACGAGGTGCTGACAGCATGCACCGCTTTGTAAGCGGGGAGCGTTAATATTACAGTTTGAAAGGGATAGGGATCCATGGACAGGCCAAAAGTATCTATCTTTGAATGTCTGCACTATGATCCGGCTCAGGTGGCTGACTCACTTTCCAGGTTATTGACATCACTTGGCGGAATGAGTCGCTATGTGAGAGAGGGTGAAAGGGTGCTTCTCAAGCCAAATCTCTTAAAGGCTTCACCCCCTGACAAGGCGGTGACAACGCATCCTGTTATTATTGAAGCCGTCGTGAGAGAAGTTCAGAAAGCAGGTGGAATTCCTCTTATCGGTGACAGCCCCGGCATAGGCAGCATGAAAAAGATTTTTGATGTGACAGGCATGAGTGATGTCGCGGAAAGAACAGGGGCTAGGCTTGTTGAGTTCAATGAATCGGTAGAGGTCAAAACAGCCGAAGGTTCAACTTTCAAGAGCCTGGAACTTTCAAAGGATGTCATAGAGGCCGATAAGGTGATAAATCTGCCGAAAGTGAAAACGCACGCCCAGATGTATGTCACCCTTGGCGTGAAAAATTGTTTCGGCTGTGTCGTAGGAAAAAGAAAACCTCAGTGGCATTTTAAGGCAGGTGTTACACGGGAATATTTTGCCAATCTTCTCCTTGATATTTATAATGCGGTCCAACCGACACTGACCATTGCAGACGGGATTACGGCGATGGAAGGGAATGGCCCCGGAGGTGGAGATCCAAGAGATGTGGGGCTCCTCTTTGCATCATCCAATGCTTTAGCCATGGACAGAGTGATTACGGATGTTCTCGGCCTCCGGGAAAGGGATGTGCCTCTGTTTCATGCAGCAAGAAAAAGGGGCTACGCCGGCGTAGATATTGAAGATATCGATGTCATGGGTGCTGATATTTCTGATATGAGAATGAAAGGTTTCAAGCCACCCAAAATTATTGACATGATGTTCGGGCCGCCCTTTTTAAGGCGTTACTTTAAAAAAGCGCTAACGGCAAGACCTGATATCAACCATGATGAGTGCACCCTCTGCATGGACTGTGTCAAGACCTGTCCCACCGATGTGATGTCGGCTAAAGAGGGAAAGATTGATATTTTTTACCGAGACTGTATTCATTGCTTCTGTTGTCAGGAAATCTGCCCTCACGGGGCGATAGTGCCGAAGCAGGGATGGTTGTTGAAAATGATAGGTGGTAAGTCGTGACGTGTGTGAG
>JADFVM010000023.1 GCA_015222555.1 Pseudomonadota bacterium | reverse complement strand
TTTACCGCCTCAATACCACTTTTCAAAGGCATAACAATATCCATACTCACCACGTCAGGCTGCAACTCTTTATACTTTTCTACAGCCTCTACACCATTAGCCGCCTCTCCCACAATCTCAAATTCATCGGTAGAAAAAATGTCCTTGATCATGTTTCTCATAAAGACAGCATCATCTACAATAAGTACTTTAATGCTCAACGTTTACCTCCTTAAAATAGACTTCAAGATCAGTAAGAAGCTTTTTTATATTAATCATATTAACCAGGGAATCTCCTACAGACAAAACCGTTTCAACATAGATATTTTTAAAGTCTTCGCCTTCCATGGGATTCCTCTCATTTGATTCAACAGGGAAATGGGTTATTTCTTTTATGTTATCAACCAATAAACCGATACTATATCCCGGCAGAGCAAGCACTATAATCCGTGACAGGGCACCTCTTTCATGGGATGGCAGGTTGAAAAAACGGGCCAGACTCAAAACAGCAACTATTTTTCCATGATAATTCATGACTCCCACTATACAGTCCGGGGCTTTAGGCACCGAGTTGAGAGCAACAACTTCTGTAATTTCACCAATTAATGATATATTAAAACCAAATAATTCATTGTGAAGGCCAAATATAATAATCTGCTCTTCGCAAGATCTTTCCCTCACCTCATTTTCAGTGGCTTCCATGCTTGCCCTTTATACCTCAAACCTTTCCGTCACCTTATGCATCTCTTCCGCAAGGGTTGACAGCTCCTGAGCAGCAGAAGACATTTCTTCCATTGACGCCGTCTGTTCCTGAGTTGCCGCTGATGCCTCTTCTGCCGCCGCAGCATTGTCTTCGGCCACCTTTGCAATTTCATCAATGGCCTGAACCATAGATTGAGAACCTGCCATCTGCCCCTGGGCCAAAAGGTTAATATTATTCAAGCTTCCCGAAGATTCTTTCACCATTCGTAAAATTCCCAGCAACGTCTTGCTCGTCATTTCAAGCCCCCCCCTGCCCTCTGCAATCAGGCTGGTGCTTTCCCTTAATGAACCAACGGCCTTTCCACTCTCATTTTCAATTTCCTTGATAAGACCTGTAATCTGCTCAGCTGCCTGGGTAGAATTTTCTGCCAGTTTCCTGATTTCCTCTGCCACAACAGCAAAACCTCTTCCATACTCACCAGCTCTGGCTGCTTCAATGGTGGCGTTAAGAGCCAGCAGATTTGTCTGTTGTGCAATCCGTGTAATGACCTCCACAATCTTCCCGATTTCCTGAGTCTTATCCCCAAATCGGAAAACCACTTCGCTTGAGGTTTCAATCTTGCCGAAAACACCCTTCAGTTTATCTACCACCTCTATCGCCTGAGCACTTCCACTCTCGGCAGCACTTGTCGTCTCTACGGATTTTTCAGCCGCCTCACTGGATGTAGTTGCCACCGTTTCAATTGCCAGCGCCATCTCACTGATCAGTGTGGAGGATTTCTCAACCATTTCCGTCTGAAGTTCAGCTCCCCTGGCAATCTGCTCAATAGTAGAAGAGATTTCCTGAGTTGAGGCATTCATCTCTTCAGATGTGGCAGAAAGACCTTGAGCGGAATCAGCAACACTGGATGAGTTTCCCTGCACACTTGTCACAACGTCCCTTAGATTGCTTGTCATTTTACGAAGGGCCTCTTCAAGGTCAACAGTTTCGTCTTCAAACTTTGGACGTTTAGATAGAATTGTTCTCTGCCTGAGATTACCCTGACTTATATCCTCGGCGGCAGAGGTCAGGTCACGGATAGATCTTGAAAAAGATCGGGAGAAAAAATGGCCTATAATCAAACCCACGAAAACAGCCACAAGAACGGTAAATGTTCTCTCGAAGTCTTTCGATATATTTATCATACTCGTCAGGAAAGGAACAAAGGCGACCGCTGCGATAACGAAAACAAATCCTACGATAAACTTGTATCCAACATCAATCCTCATAAAGACCTCCTAATAACATAATGAATTCATTTAACAAGCCCGCAGCGCTAGCTGATTTTTCGATATATTCGCTCCGTCGGACAAATTGCTTCAAAGAGTTTTCTGCTTCCGGCCGTTAAAGTTTCCGCTTTACCAAGCACAAGAAAACCGCCTTTTTTAAGAGCTCGTGCCAGATCAAGTAAAATCTCTTCCTGCAGGTTTCTGGAAAAATAGATCAATATATTTCTGCAAAAGATAATGTCCTGGTTTTCGTAGCCATTATCTTCCAACAGGTTTTTCTTTTTAAAGGTTACCACTCTTCTTACACTTTTCACAACCCTGTATTTGTCATCATCTTCCCGGGAAAAATATTTTTCCTTTAAATGAGGCTCTACATTTTTCAGCTGCCCTTCATCGTATAGAGCAGCACATCCTTTATCAAGCATCTCTTCATCAACATCAGTGGCCACAATGGAAGATGAAAACTTCCTGTATTCATTTACCAACAAATCCTTTAGGAGGATAGCAATACTGTAGGGTTCTTCACCGCTTGAACAGCCCACGCTCCAGGCTTTAAATACATGATCATCCGTCTTTATTTTTTCCGCCAGAATGATGGGGATCACAACATCTCTAACTTTATTAAATGTCGGTGGATTCCTAAAAAACTCGGTAACATTTATGGTCAGTGCCTTTAGTAACTTTTTCAGCTCTTTGTCATCTCTTTTCAGCTTCAGGAGATATTCATCGGCTGTCCTGCTCCTGCTCACCCTAACCCTGACTGAAATACGTCTTTTTATGCAACCATCTTTATAACTTCCAAGGTCAATGCCGGATTCATCGCATACGAGCTCTTTAATACCCCTGAAAGCTTCCTCCGAAATTTCTCCTGGCAGCTGAAGCCTTTTTTGTGAATGAGCGATTATGGCACCCCTCATCTTGGTTGAATCATTTTTTTAACGTGGTCTGCTCATGAGTAAAGACTCTAGGGAATTATCATATTTACCCTCAAAAAAGTCAACTCACATGTCCACTTTCAGTTTTTAAAGTGGTCGTATCCGCACACCTCGAGTTCAACAGGATTATTTTGCTCATCATAAACACTAACGCCATTGCCGTGGCATATTTCACCTATACGCGTCACACCACAACTAAACTGTTCCCTAAAGCTATCGACAAACCCTATCTTGTCAGGAGGGACGGTAAATAGAAGCTCATAGTCCTCACCGCCACAAAGGGAAAGGTGACTGTTGAGACCCATTTCGTTGCATACATATTTATAGCTGTCAGAAATCGGCACATCATCAATCAATAGCTTGCCCTGCACATTGCTTTCAGTACAGATATGATTTAAGTCCTGAACAAGTCCGTCGCTTATATCTATCATCGATGAGGCCACTTCCCCGGCAGCAAGATATCTTGCCTCATCGACCCTTGGAGAGGGCGTTAAATGCCGATTCACACTATCTACATACTCATCCCGTTTTTTTTCTCCCCACAGGCCTTTCTTTAAAATCTCTAATCCTGCAGATGAATCACCGAGAGTCCCTGTCACAAAAACATGGTCTCCAGCTCTGGCACCTCGTCTAAGGATCAACTCTTTTTGATTAACCGTTCCAATCAGCTGAACATTTATCACCACACCTCCTTTAGAGGCTACAGTGTCACCACCGATTAACTTTATGCCAAACCGGTCAGACAGACAAGACATCCCTTTGTAGAATTGTTCTACAAAGGAACCATCGACAGACTCGGGCAATCCAAGGGAGGTCAGAATCCATTGAGGTGAACCACCCATAGCTGCAATATCACTAATATTAACCGCAATGGCTTTCTTGCCTAAATTATAGGGTGAAAAATATTTGAGATCGAAATGGACATTCTCCAGGAGCATGTCTGTTGTGGTGAGGACAAGAGAATCTGTATCTACTTTTAAAGCTGCAGCATCATCTCCCATACCTCTGACAATCCGCCCACCTTCAGACCCATATGATTTTTTGATTCGCTCGATCAGATCGAACTCACCTAATGCTGCAAGCTTCACGTCTTTCGTTACTGGCTACTGGCTGACTTCTGTAGATTTTTCTTGACCTTTGACTGGAAAGGATCTCTGACCAGCGCTGCTCTAAGTACTTCATCGACATGGCTGACAGGGATAAATTCCATCCTCTTCCTCAGGTGTGCAGGAATTTCTTCAAGGTCCTTAACATTTTGTTCAGGGATAATAATGGTGCCGATATTTGCCCTCATAGCTGCAAGCGATTTATCTTTTAATCCGCCGATAGGTAAAACCTTACCTCTCAAGGTTATCTCTCCCGTCATGGCCACATCTTTTCTAACTGCGATACCGGTCACTGACGACACAAGTGACGTGGCCATTGTAATGCCTGCTGAAGGGCCATCCTTTGGGATGGCGCCTGATGGAACATGGACATGAATTTCCTTGTCTTCAAAAAAACTTCCATCCACACCGAATCTTTCAGCATTGGCTCTGGTATAACTTAACGCCGCCTGTCCCGATTCCTTCATAACATCACCGAGCTTTCCGGTAAGAGTGAGGCCTCCTTTTCCTTTCATCAATGAGGACTCTACATAAAGGATCTCTCCCCCCGCCTGAGTCCATGCGAGACCAGTCGTAACGCCAACTTCGTTCTTCTCCCTCTCTGCTTCCGGGATAAACTTTGCAGCGCCTAAAAACTTTGAAAGGTTACCCGCTGTGACAACCGTTTTTTTCTTCCTGCCCTCTGCCAGGCCTCTTGCAATCTTCCTGCATACGGAGCCGATCTCCCTTTCCAGGTTTCTTAAACCGGCCTCTCTAGTATGCTGAGAGATAATGCGACCCAGTGCAGGATCTGAAATATGGATATCTTCTTCTTTCAAACCATTTGCAGTCATCTGCCTGGGGATAAGAAAACGTCTCGCTATCTGCATTTTTTCTTCCTCAGTATATCCCGAGAGTTCGAGGACTTCCATCCTGTCCCTGAGAGCAGAGGGGATGGGATCCAGCATGTTGGCAGTTGTAATAAACATTACGTTGGAAAGATCAAAGGGTACGGCCAGATAATGATCGGTGAATGCGTTATTCTGCTCAGGGTCAAGGACCTCCAGAAGTGCCGAAGCAGGATCGCCCCTGAAGTCACTACCGATTTTATCTACCTCATCCAGCATGATAATCGGATTATTGGAACCGGTCTGCTTAATATTCTGTATAATCCGCCCCGGCAGTGCCCCCACATAAGTCCTCCGATGTCCTCTTATTTCAGCTTCATCCCGCATGCCACCGACAGACATGCGGATAAATTTCCTATCCATGGCACGGGCGATAGACCGGCCAAGCGATGTCTTACCCACACCGGGAGGGCCGACAAAACAGAGGATGGGACCCTTTTTTGATTCCGTCAGTTTTCTTACACTCAGATACTCAAGGATCCTGTCTTTGACCTTCTCCAGATCATAGTGGTCTTCGTCAAGAACTTTCTTGGCCGCGACAATATCAAGATTATCTTCAGTTGAAATCGACCAGGGAAGTTCCGCCAGCCACTCCACATAGGTTCGCAGTACTGAGGACTCCGAAGAATCGGGATGCATTCTCTCCAGCCGTCCAAGCTGCTTTAAGGCCTCCGTCTCCGTATCTTCCGGCATACTTGCCGCCCTGATTTTCCCCCTAAGCTCATCAACCTCCTGCGCTAACTCGTCCGTATCTCCCAGCTCCTGCCGGATCGCCTTAAGCTGTTCCCTTAAAAAATACTCCCTCTGACCTTTCGTCATTTCGTCTTTGGCCATGGACTGGATCTTTGCCTGCATGGTCATCACCTCGAGCTCCTTTCCAAGAAGCTCTCCCACCATCTTTAATCGATTAAGAGGATCAACAATCTCCAGTACGTGCTGAGAGTCCTCAACTTTCATACCTATATTGGAAATAATAAGGTCAGCCAACCGTCCGGGATCGTTCATATCGTCAACAATCTGCAAGAGCTCAGGTGCCACAAGAGAGCCAAGGTTGACTATTTCGGAGAGCTGCTCCTTAATGTTTCTCATCATGGCTTCAACTTCCAGTGTAATCTCCGGAATTTGAGGTTCATCACACTTTTCCACCCTTAGCTTAAAATAAGGACTCTTGGAGAGATACCGTTTTATCTTGCCTCTCGTCAGACCCTGGACAAGGATTTTCACTCTCCCGTCGGGCAGCTTGAGCATCCTCATTATCATTGATATGGTCCCGGTTTTGTATATCTCCTTAGGCTTTGGGTCTTCATCCTCTACGTTTTTTTGTGCTGAGAGAAAAATAATCCGGTCTTTGGCTAGAGCCTCATCGACGGCCTTTATTGAGGACTCCCTGCCTACAAAAAGGGGGATTATCATATAGGGAAAGATCACCACATCCCTGACCGGAAGCATTGGCATGGTATCGGGAATTTTAAGGTCTTCCTCTTTTGCTTTATATTCAGACAATGCTTACCTCCATAAACTCATTCTATTTCAATTCGTCTAACAGTGCCCCTGCGATCATCAATCTTTGGTAATGTTATAGTAAGCACCCCATTTTCAT
This sequence comes from Pseudomonadota bacterium, assembly GCA_015222555.1. Lineage (GTDB taxonomy): Bacteria > Desulfobacterota > JADFVX01 > JADFVX01 > JADFVX01 > JADFVM01. Next base: position 4,350 of record JADFVM010000023.1, on the reverse strand, counting down.
GGGAAGCCCTGATATTGGATGAGTCTCCCATGGCAGGAAGGGCGAGGGTTCTTCGGAAGTAACCGAAACGTCTTTCCATACAGATATATTTGGCGCCCTCCGCTCTATCTGTATCACGCTTGAGTCCCTCTACTATGAGCAGGTCACCCGATATCTGCAGTGTAATATCCTTCTTTTCAAGTCCAGGAACTTCAATTTCTATCTTCAGGCTATCATCTGTTTCCAGGACATCAACGGCGGGAGCATCAATCTGCTCAGTCGCTTCTTCACCAGAAAAAACATCGTTGAATAACCGGTTAATCTCCTGATGGAGAGAAAAGAGGCTGTCACTCGGATTCTTTGGATCACCCATAATAACTTTACCCTACTTATTAACAGTGTTAACGATCTTGATATTATCACAGGACAACTGAAAAGGATTATTTCAGGTTGAGCCCCTTTATAAATTTGACAACATCATCCCTTAATTCATCCCTTTCCAGTGCAAAGGCGATATTGGCCTTAATAAAGCCAAGCCTGTCCCCGGCGTCATATCGATCTCCTTCAAACTCCAGGGCATACATAGGCTGATCTTTTAACAATGATTTCATCGCATCGGTAAGCTGGATTTCACCACCTCTTCCAGGGGGTGTGACTTCAATATGGTCAAAGATCTCAGGCATGAGAAGATACCTTCCTATAATGGCGAGGTCTGACGGCGCATCCTCTACGGAGGGTTTTTCTACCATATCAAGAACACGATAAAGCCTATCACCCACTTTTTCTCCGGCAATCACACCGTATTGTGACACTTCATCCCTTGGGACTTTCTTTACCGCTAAGACGGAGCACCCCTTTTCATTATATACGTCGATCATCTGCTTCATGCAGGGAACCGTTGCATTAACAATGTCATCTCCAAGAAAAACAGCAAAGGGCTCGTTGCCGATGAGGTTTCTTCCCACAAGAACAGCATGTCCCAAACCTTTTGCCTCTTTCTGCCTGGTATAGGAAAAATGAAGCATGTTTGATACATCCTGCACTACCTTCAGTTCCTCCAGTTTTCCCTTATTCTTCAGAATAGTCTCGAGCTGGAAGGATGTATCAAAATGGTCCTCAATAGCAGTTTTCCCCATTCCTGTAATAATGATAATTTCTTTAATAGCTGCCGCCATCGCCTCTTCAACGCAATATTGGATGAGGGGTTTATCAACAAGAGGAAGCATCTCTTTGGGAATAGCCTTTGTGATGGGTAAAAACCGTGTTCCCATTCCGGCGGCGGGGAAAAGCGCTTTTCTTACCTTCAATGAATCAATCTCCTTTAATTACTTTTGAATTTTAGTAACTTAGAAATAATTTTCTGCGATTTTCTGGCAGAAAATTATTTCTTAAAGATACCTACACCCCTCAAGGCGGTAATGAAAATAGTCCAGTTTATCTTGGTCAGGAAATACTATCGCTATTATAGTAATGTTGTCAATAAGTTTGGCAACAACGGGTGGCCTTTTGATTGACTGGGCAAATAGAGTGTGCTAAATAATAGTCGATGGTCTCTTTTCACTGGTGTCACAAGAAGAAAAATTTCATAAAAAAGCTTCCTGCTTAAAAACATAATAGGCTCATTTAATTCGAATCTTATTTAATAAAATTCTTAAGAGAGGTAAATAGTATGACAGATTATGTGCAAACTTATTCCTGTCCGGAATGCGGGCTAAAGACAAGCGGGAGAGGACACCTCTGCCACCCTAACAGTGAAAGCGTTCCCTTTTCCTGTGAGTACTGTAAAAAGGAAACAGATGATCCCAGACATGTATGTTCCGCCATGGTAGAGAATATTGAGTACATTTGCAAGAAATGTGGAAGGCTTGCTGTTTATAATTCTCTTCTTTGTGATCCTGAACCGATTGATAACGAATAAAAAAATGGGACTGCAGTGATAGCAGCCCCATTTTTGTAATTAACACTTATTGGCTCTTAGAAGCCTTCACATCAAGGGCTGTCGTTTCAACACCATCTATATGCACCTTTTCTGACAGGAGATCCCCCTTATCATCGAAAAGGGACTGTTTACCATCCGGATTGTTATCTTTATACAAGGACGTCCTCTTCATTTGGCCGTTTTCATACCATGTAGCCCAAAGGCCAACCATCATTCCATCTTTAAATTGACCTTCCGATTCCTTTTCACCGTTCGGGTAATAACTCGTAATGATATTTTCCCCTTTAACAGGCTCTTTTGCTTCCATCCTTAAAGCTGCCTCGGGTCTTCTATTCTGGTTTCTTTTTTTATCTCCTTGGGCTTTTCTTCTCCTTTGCTGCAGGCAAAAAACGTGGCACAGAGCAAAAACATTGCAATGGCATTTAAAAAGTATTTCATATTACCTCTTGAATAATCACTTTTATAACTTACAATAAAAATATTATTTGAACTATATCTAAATTATATCTATATGTAAGCCTGCCTTTTCCCTTGCAATAATCAATAGGCTTTGCTAATTATAAAGTCATGAAGTTAACTGACAAACAGGTAGACAAATTATCCACCCTTATTCTAAACGGATTACAGAAAAATGATTCTGTGAATTTTATTGCAAAAGAGGAGGCTATCCGTTTAACCATTAAAGAAGCTATCACCAAAAACCTTAGAGATGAAATGCTGCTTGACGAGGAAGTAAAGAAACTAATGGAAGCATATTCCTCTCAAATAGAAAAAGGTGAGGTAGATTCGAGAAAAGCATTTTCCATGATTAAAAACAAACTGGCCAAAGAAAAAGAGTTTGTATTATGAAGTTCAGCGAGGACAGAATCCGCCACATTTCGCATCTCATTTTTGATGACCTCAAAAAAAAATCCTGCATTGAGATGACAAACGAAGCCGCTGTTTTAAATGACATCAAAAGGATGCTCTTTAACTATTTTAAAGTCGAAGATCAGGTCGACGATTTTGTAAGACAAAAAATCCGCTCCTACTCCAGGATGATTGCCGAAGGCAGCAGAGAATGGGACGTCATGTACGACAAACTCTTTCAGGAAGAGATGACCAAAAAGGGGTTTTCAAGTTAAGCCCTCTTTATTTTATTCGCCATCGTTCTTGTCTCATAGCACGTCTTTTAACAGATAATCCAAGAGCTCTCCCCATCAGAAAACCCCCCTTTCATGATTAATTAAAAAAAATTCACCCTAACCCTTGCTTTTTTCAAAACTTGTTATTATATTTCTATTTATCTTTTAGCACTCTAGCTACGAGAGTGCTAAAAGTCTCCCAAGAGATACAAAAACACATTAAATGAAAGGAGTTTAGGAAATGAGCAAGATTAGACCACTACACGAAAGAGTCCTCGTCAGGCGTCTGGAGGAGAAAGAAATCAGTAAAGGCGGGATTATCATTCCCGACAGCGCGAAAGAAAAACCTGCCGAAGGTGAGATTATTGCAGCAGGCAAGGGAAAAATCACTGAAGACGGAAAGGTTCTTCCCCTCGACGTTAAAGTCGGGGACAAAGTTCTTTTCAGCAAATATTCAGGTTCCGATGTGATGATAGACGGCGAAGAATACCTCATCATGCGCGAAGATGATATCCTCGCAGTAATTGAATAATCAACAATTTATATAAGAAAGGAGAATTTAAATGGCAGCTAAAGAAATTAACTACGGCGAAGATGCAAGAAAACATATCCTTAACGGGGTAAATAGTCTGGCAAATGCTGTAAGGGTAACACTTGGACCAAAGGGACGTAATGTAATCATTGAGAAATCTTTTGGCTCACCCGTAATAACAAAAGACGGTGTAACAGTAGCAAAAGAGATAGAACTGGCCGATAAATTTGAAAATATGGGCGCACAGATGGTCAAAGAAGTTGCATCAAAAACGTCTGACGTTGCCGGTGACGGGACAACGACAGCCACGGTTCTTGCACAGGCTATTGTTAAAGAAGGTTCCAAAATGGTTGCCTCAGGCTCAAATCCGATGGACCTCAAAAGAGGTGTCGACAAAGCCGTTGAAGTCGCCATTGCTGAGCTCCAAAAGGTCAGCAAGCCCACCAAGGACCAGAAGGAGATCGCTCAGATTGGAACTATCTCTGCCAACAATGATGAAACCATCGGCAACATCATTGCCGAAGCGATGGACAAAGTGGGTAAGGAAGGCGTTATTACCGTTGAAGAAGCCAAAGGGATGGAAACAACACTCGACGTTGTTGAAGGTATGCAGTTCGACAGAGGTTATTTGTCACCCTACTTCGTCACCGATCCGGAGAGAATGGAAGCGGTTCTGGAAGATGTCTACATTCTAATCCACGAGAAGAAGATCAGCAACATGAAGGATATCCTTCCCCTTCTCGAGCAGATCGCAAAATCAGGAAAGCCATTCATCA
>JADFVM010000022.1 GCA_015222555.1 Pseudomonadota bacterium | reverse complement strand
GCCCAAGATCGGAGAAGGCGAAGCCCAGACTGCCAGGACAAGGCATTTGAGCATCTTGAAGTATGACCACCTGGTTTTGATGCCATCCTTAACGTTTCAATACGTAACTTGGCAGGAATTGGCGCACGACGGATTGACAACTATTATTTTGCAATGTACGATTTCTGACTTATCAATGTGCAATTTCTGAACATTGCATAGATGTCAATCAAGCAGGAATAAATCATGGAACAGGCGAAAGTTCTTAATGTAGCCATTGTGGGCGGCAGTGCCGGATGCAAGGCGATCATGGAAATGATCTTTGTTGAAAAACTGAGGCAGCTTCGCATGAAACTCATCGGGGTAGCTGATACCAATCCGAATGCTGTGGGTTACCGTTACGCTCAGGAAAAGGGTATTTATACAACGAAAGACTACCGCGATCTGTACCAGCTTAAGGGGCTCAACATGATTATCGAACTGACGGGTCGTGATGAGGTGGCCAATGATATCTTTCGCACTAAACCGGATCATGTGCGGTTGATGGGCAATGTTTCTGCCCGTCTTTTCTGGGACATCTTTCAGATTGAAGAACAAAGGATTGCCGAGCGCAAGCGCGCGGAAGAGGTCCTGCGCGAGAAGGAACGTTTTCTCATGACTGTCTTCGATGCGATACAAGACGGGATCACTGTTCTGGATTGTGATCTAAATGTTATCCTGGTCAATCCATGGATGAAGAAGATGTTTGCGCCCCAAATGCCACTGGTTGGCAAGAAATGGCACAGTGTTTACCGGAAAAGAAAGCCTCCCTGTCCTCAGTGCCCGTCACTACTAACCATCGCGACAGGAAAGGCGCACAGCGAGATTGTCCCTTATCCCTCAGAAGAGAATCCGACACGGTGGATCGATCTTTCTGCCTTTCCCCTAAAGAATCCCGGTGGCCAAGTGGTCGGCATCATCGAGTATGTGAAGGACATTACGTGGCGCAAGCGGGCAGAGGAGTCACTGCAGGAGAGTCAAGCACAGAAACAGGCGATTCTTGACGCCTCTATTGACATGATACGTTATGCTGACACAGAACTGAGGATAATTTGGGCAAATAAGAGAACGACGGAAGAGCTAGACATGGCCCCGGAAGAGATAGCAGGTCGGGCCTGCTATCAACTTTTCCTTGGTAGAGATACCCCATGTGAAGGATGCCCGAGCAGAAAAGTGCTGGAAACAGGACAAATTGAACATACTATTATGCACAACCATAAGGTCGCAGGCAGGCAGAGGGAAACCTATTGGGATTGTTACGGAGTTCCCGTGAAAGATGAATCTGGCCAGATCATCCGCCTTATTCAAATTGCCAGGGACATCACTGAACAGAAAAGGGCTGAAAAGGAACTGCAGAAAAGGCATGACGAACTTAAAGCTATTAACAGCATTCTTTTGCAAGTGACAAAGGAATACACTCTGAACGGAATGTGTCATGTCCTCCAGGATATTATGGAAGAGTTTTCCCCAAAGGTCGAGACTCTCATGTTCCTGCTTGCGCCAGACCGGGACGGGTTCTATTTTCCTCAGCCGGCGCAAGGGCAAATCAGAGAGACGTGCTATGATCGGGGCAGAAAGAGAATCAACAACCATAAGCTGGAGCATGACCTTTTAAAGTTGCTGACCACGGAGAGGATCAGGCCCATGTGCTCCGGAAGAAAAGTTGATTGTTCGGCCATCATCCAGGATCTGGCGGCGGGGTCTCGTACCTGGATGGCCGTACCTGTCGAGATCGAAGATGAATGTTATGGCCTTTTTATGGTGTGTTCGCCTTCTGCGGATATCCGGGTGGAAGACGATTTGATCTTTGTTGAAGCCCTGATCCGGCAAATTTCCGGCGTGATTCGTTACCAAATTTCTAAAGAGGTTAGGGAGGAAACGTTCAAAAACCAACTGATCGGACCAGATAAGTTCATGGGGATTGTTGGCCGAAGCCGACCCATGCAAGAAGTCTACCGGATGATCCAGGCTGTAGCCGACTCAGCAAGCACTGTCCTTATCACGGGGGAAAGCGGTACGGGCAAAGAGCTCGTGGCCAGAGCTATTCACCAGGCAGGTAAATACAAGGAAGCCCCGTTCATCGCTGCACACTGCTCTTCGTTTGTCCCGACCCTGGTTCACTCGGAGATTTTCGGGCATGAAAAGGGTGCTTTTACAGGGGCTACAAGCCGCAAGCTAGGGTGTTTGGAAAGGGCTCAAGGAGGAATTCTTTTCCTGGACGAGGTGGCTGATTTGCCCCTTGAGACCCAGGTGCTTCTGCTACGATTCTTACAGGACAGGAGGTTCGAGCGTGTTGGAGGCGAGCGTCCTGTCGAGGTCAATGTCAGGGTCATTGCGGCTACCAACAAAGACATTGAAAAGGAAATGAAAGCAGGCCGCCTGCGGGAAGACTTTTATTATCGCCTGGATGTTATCCCGATAAAGTTGCCCCCATTACGGGAACGCATCACGGATGTGCCCCTGCTTGCCAATCATTTCCTGAGAGCTTACTGCCTTATAGAGGGGAAAGAAATTACTGAATTTGATACCGAGGCTATGAAGCTATTAATGGACTATGATTGGCCTGGTAACGTGAGGGAGCTTGAAAATACCGTAGCCAGGTGCGTAGTCTTAACCACTGGGGACCGCATTGGTGTTGAGGTGCTCCTTGGCAGGATTCAGAGCCAGGGAGACACTCCGAAGGAATTTTCCCTGTCAAAGAACGAAAGGAATCTTATTGCGAGGGTTATGCAAGAGTGCAATTGGAACAAACGTGAAGCGGCCCGCCTGTTAGATATAAGCCGAGGCACCATTTATAGCAAGCTTAAGCGGTATGATATCCGGCCTTAAAGACACCTTGGAAATTCGAAATTTGAAATTAGGTAACACATTTACATCTTTGTGTTCTTCCCAATTTCCAATTTCCAATTTCACTGCCAAAATACAAGATCAACAAAGTGTAAACTACTTTTGACTTGTCGTGAAGGATGCCGCATTTTAGACAAATTTGCCTAATTAAAGTTGTATTTTAGACATTCCTTCAATCCGTGCGTTAGCTTTCAAAATAACCTATAAGGTTTATCGGGGTGTCACATATTGAACAATTTTAGTGTATTTTTTACAACCTTCTTTTCTTTTCTTTTTTTCCTGTAATAACATAATAATAATCAATAAATTGAATGAGTTATTTACATCCACGGTACTTCTGAAGAAAAATTGTCGGCTCTGGCACGCAACTTGAGTGTCGTCATAGTTAGCGCCTGAACGAAAACCCAAAAATTCCAAGAGGTCATTGCGAAGAAAGAGGGACTAACGACGAAGCAATCCATGCATTTTGGTGGGATTGCTTTGGTCATACCTCCCTCGCAATGACAGCAGAAGTATACTTCAGGTATTTTTCGTTTGTTTCCTACATAGACGTGGCCCTTGGATGCAGGAGAGAGGACTGAAGACGTATGGATTACAGGTTGGCTCTCATCACTCAGGACCGGGGTCTTGAGAAAGTAATGAGAAGGATCTCAAACTATTTCGGTTACGAGTTGACCCTTTACGAAAACTGCGCGGATTTTGTCAAGGATTTTGGCGGTGGCGAGCGAGGCGTAGTCGTTATCGATGGGGCTATTTGTTCCCAGCCACGCTTAATGGATTTGCAAATAGCCTTGAATGAGGTCCCTGCCTGGCAAGTACTCTACCTACCCAGCACCGACAAAAAAAATGAGATCAAAGAGGCGATGGGTCTTGGAGTCTTTGGCTGTCTCCACAAGCCGCTGAGCGAACACGAAGTACGGCAGATGGTGCAATCAGCCGTGGGGGTATGAGTTAAGAGAATATGGAAGCGATCACATCTATCAAACCGGTATTGGCCGTTTCAGTGTCTCTTCTTTGCGCCCTTCTTATTATTGTCTCCGGTAAGAGACCAAATCTGAGGGAAGGCTGGACCTTTCTGGCCGGTATTATCAAGTTTGGCATTGTTGCTTCCATGATACCGGTGGTCTTGCGGGGGCAGGAGATAGTTTACAATCTGATAGATATCCTCCCCGGTGTGGGAATCGCATTCAGGGTTGATGCCCTTGGATTACTTTTTGCGCTCGTATCCTCTTCACTCTGGATCGTCACATCCGCTTATTCTATCGGCTATATGCGAAGCTTGAACGAACATAGCCAAACCCGATATTTCTGTTTTTTTGCCTTGGCCCTGTCAGCCACCATTGGGGTGGCATTTGCTGCGAATTTGCTAACGCTTTATCTCTTTTACGAAATGCTTTCTCTTGCCACCTATCCGTTGGTTGCTCACCACCAGGACCTTGAGGCGCGCCGCTCAGGGCGAAAATATCTGTTATATATCGTAGGCACTTCAATCGGACTGGTTCTTCCGGCCATGGTTATAGCTTACAATATGACGGGGACCCTTGAGTTTTCCAAACAGGGTCTTTTCACCGGAACCGAACCTAAAGCCTTAATGGTAGTGCTTCTTCTCATGCTCGTGCTCGGATTTGCCAAGGCAGCGATTATGCCGTTTCATTCTTGGCTTCCCGCAGCTATGGTCGCGCCTACACCGGTCAGTGCCTTGTTGCATGCGGTGGCTGTTGTCAAGGTGGGGGTTTTTAGCGTTCTTCGCGTCATAACAGGAGTCTTTGGAACAGACCTGTTGCTTTCTCTTAATCTTGGTATCATCATCTGCTATATTGCTGCCTTTACCGTAATAGTGGCCTCACTCATCGCCCTTTCGCAGGATGAACTAAAGCGACGTCTTGCCTTTTCAACGATCAGCCAGCTCTCCTATATTGTGCTCGGGATAGCACTCCTTTCCTCAACAGGGATGATTGGCAGCATGGTGCATATCGCTATGCATGCCTTTGGCAAAATCACTCTGTTTTTTTGTGCGGGCGCCATCTTTGTGGCCACGGGCAAGAAGAACATCAGTGAAATGGTCGGTATAGGAAAAAGGATGCCGGTTACTATGATTGCTTTTTTTATTGGCTCCTTGAGCGTTATAGGCCTTCCACCGTGTGGTGGTTTCATAAGTAAATGGTATCTTTTGTTAGGGACGCTCGAAGCCCATCATGTAGTTATGTTGATTGTCCTTCTTGTAAGCACCTTGCTAAATGCCGCATATCTTTTGCCCATTGTCTACAGGGCCTTTTTCTGCAAGAAGGAGGAATCTTTGTTTGATAACAAAATTGAAGAGGCTCCCCGATGGTGCGTGGCCCCACTCGTGGTGACCGCGGCAGGTTCCATCTTTCTGTTTTTTTATCCGCAGCCCTTTTTTAGATTGGCGGGCATAGCAGTACAAAGCATACTAGGAGGGTAGACTAATGAGTGAAGGAGAAGGTAAAGAAAAAATGATACTTTCTCATGAGCCTGTGCCAGGATACAGAAAAGTTTTTCATATAGTGCTACTTGTAGCTGTTCTATATCTGGGCATCATTTTTCTTAGACCTTTTCTATAGCCGAACAGGAGGAGCGGTTTTAGATGAAAAAAGAGCTGAAAATTTTTGACAAACCGGAAAATGTAAAAAGATTCCTGGGTTTTTTTTATGCATCCCTCGTGGTGCTCCTTATCGTGGACTTTTTTATTCACAAGCATGCTGAGTTCCCATGGGAGGGTGCCCCGGAATTTTTTGCAGTGTATGGATTTGTCTCCTGTGTGCTCCTCATTTTCATAGCAAAACTATTGCGCATATTTATCAAGAGAGACGAGAACCACTATGAATAGCTTGATTCCTCCAGCAGCAATATTTATTGTCGGAGCCCTCTTTGTCCCTTTGATGAGGGGAAGACTCAAATCCGCCTTCATGTTGGTCCTGCCTGTTCTTGCCTTTGCAACCCTTGTCAACATGCCAGAAGGGAAGTACTGGATTGTCAATTTTCTGGATTACGATCTCATCTTCGGCAGGGTTGATAAGCTCAGTATGGTCTTTGGATATATATTTACGATTGTATCCTTCATAGGGATTCTTTTTGCCCTGAAAGTAGAAGACGATCTGCAGCACGTTTCAGCCTTGATGTACGCTGGAGGCGCCCTGGGTGTTACTTTTTCCGGTGATTTTTTTTCTCTTTATATTTTTTGGGAATTGCTGGCAATCAGCTCTACATTCCTGATCCTGGCGCGCAGAACAAAGACGTCACAGGCTGCAGCCTTCAGGTATATCCAGGTCCATGTCTTCGGAGGTCTGTGCCTTCTGGCAGGCATCATGGTCTATATCCACGATTCAGGCACCACGGAGTTTAGCTACATTGGGCTGAACGGGATAGGCTCTTGGCTCATATTCATAGGGATTGCCTTGAACGCTGCGATCCCCCCACTTCATCCTTGGCTTCAAGACGCCTATCCCGAAGCGACCGTTACTGGTGCGGTATTCATGAGTGCTCTTACCACCAAGAGCGCGGTGTATCTCATGGCAAGAACCTTTCCGGGCACTGAACTACTGATATGGGTCGGGGCGTTCATGACGGCCATGCCGATCTTCTATGCTGTTCTGGAAAATGACATAAGGCGGGTGCTGGCCTACAGCCTTATCAACCAGGTTGGATTTATGATGTGTGGGATCGGCATTGGGACCGCATTGGCAATAAATGGTACGGTTTCCCATGCCTTCTGTCACATCCTTTACAAGGCACTTCTTTTCATGTCTACCGGGTCTGTGCTTTATATGACCGGGAAGATAAGGTGCACGGATCTGGGTGGCCTGTACAAGACCATGCCTTTGACCTGTCTGTTTTGTATTATAGGTGCGGCATCGATCTCCGCATTTCCTCTGTTTAGCGGCTTTATAAGCAAATCCATGATCATTAGTGCGGCTGCGCATGGAAACTTGATTGCCGTATGGCTCATCTTACAATTTGCCTCGGCAGGCGTGTTTCACCATGCGGGTATAAAGGTTCCTTTTTTCACATTCTTTGGTCATGATTCGGGTATAAGGACAAAGGAACCCCCACTTAATATGCTCCTTGCTATGGGGATTGCTGCCTTCTTATGTGTTGCTATTGCAGTATTTCCGGGCCCTTTGTATGACATTCTTCCATACCCGGTCGATTACGTTCCATACACTGGCGCTCATGTCGTGGGTCAATTGCAGTTGCTGATGTTTGGCGCCCTGGCATTCTGTCTTCTCATACTTGCGGGGTATTATCCTGCGGAAATGAGAGCCATTAATCTTGATACCGATTGGTTCTACCGTAAAGGAGGCAGGCTCTTTTACTATATCATGGACAAGGTTTTAAATGGCGTTAACAGACTTGCCGACCGCGTCATTGCTCGTGCGATTCCGGGATGGTTGGGCCAGTTAAGTAGGACGCCCATCAGTTCGCTAATGACACTTTATATGAGAGTAACGGGGAAGGGTTTTGCCACGGAGGCGCTTAACACAGAGACAAGGCCGGAAGCAACCAGCCTGGCGCCTATGGGTACTGCGGTATTACTGTCCCTTGTTTTTCTATTTTTGCTTTTTGTGGTCTTTGTCTTTTTGGCCTAAGGAGGGGTAATTTGTGCCTTCGCTTGCATCTTGAAGCGGACCCACAAACCGTATCAGTGCAAAGACATACTCGGAGGATATCTTGATGGGAAAGACCGTACTTGCTGTGGATGACGAAGCTGAGACGAGAGATTTTGTTTCTATCGTGTTGGAAGAGAACGGCTATACGCCCATATTAGCCGAAGATGGCGAAGAAGCCATGGAGATCATTAGACAAAATAAACCGGATTTAATTATCCTTGATATGATGATGCCAAAGCAAAGTGGCATTAAGATGTATCGTGAACTGAAGACTGCCAAGTCATTAAAGAATATACCTGTCATTATATATTCCGGCTTACCCAGGAGAACATTGCTCCGGGCACAAGCGGCCCTGACGCAATCTAGTGGTGGTGAAGGTGTCCCCGATCCGGAAGCCTATCTGGAAAAACCAGTGACACCGGAGCGCCTGGTGGCCACTATAGAAAAGATTCTGGGTTAGGGTTCATTTGATTTGATAAATTCGGCAACAGCCACGGAGTAGGTCAGTGAAGGAAGTAGGAAAATTACTCTATGTCACGAACATCAGGCAACCAAGCTTTTCGGAAGTTGAGCCCCTGCTGGCCCTTCGTATGCTGGGGCTTAAGGAAATCATCTTCTTGCATACAACCAAGGTGGAAGACTGGGACAGGAGGCTTGGTGATTACGGGATAGATTCGAAAACCTGCATGGTGGAAGGGCCCATGGTGGCCAGCATCTTGGATACTGCCCATCGGGAGGCAGTTTCACTGATCGCAGTCAACCTGGACAGAAATAGAAGGCGGCTACTGCGTGGCTCCCTGACTAAGGAGTTGCTGAGAGCATCTGCTTTGCCGGTGCTTATCATTCCCAAAGAAGTTAAAGCGTCCGGATCCATGCAAAAGGATATGTTTGCCCATGTCATATTTCCTACTGACTGGTTAGCCGCGTCAGAAAAGGCCTTGGGTTATCTCCTAAAGCACAAGGAAATCATCAAGGAACTGGAGATCGTCCATGTCATACACAAAAAGCCGACCGTAAGAGACATACTAAACCTCAAGGAAAAGCTTTCACAAGTACGAAAGATATTTTTGGATCATGGGATAGACGCTGAAGGCCATGTTTATGCGGGGAAGCCGTCCGAAGAAATCATGCTGGCGGCCAGGGATTATGATGCCACCTGTATTGTCATGGGGACCGCCGGCAAGTCGCACCTGAAAGACCTTTTATCCCCGAGTCACTCCTATCGGGTGGCAGAAGCGTCGAAGGTGCCCACATTGGTTGTCCCTTGATATAAGAGACGCAATGGTGAAAAAGGAGCATGTAGATGGAAGTCACGTTGTTGGTTGAAGCTACAGAAAACGCTTTCAGGATCTTAGGGAAGGCCAGGGAGCATGCAATAGGTGTATTGGATACGGCTGTTCAGCTTACGGCTGAGGAAACCCGATTTTTTGAAGAAAAAAGGGGGCAGCTCCTATTCACAGGTGCCCAAAGAAGAAAAACGCGATTTCAAAATTTTGTTGGAACAACCTTTATCCTCTTTGCGTTTTGGATATTGCTCTCGGGGAAGTTTGACGCATTTCATCTCACCCTTGGGGCCATGTGTTGTGTTTTAGTGGCGTACCTGTTCCATGACTTATTATTTGCCAACGTGAGAGTCGGAGACATGCGCATAGTGGTTGCCAGGTTTATTGCCTACATTCCGTGGCTCATTCAACAGATTGTGTTGTCCAATTTCCACGTCGCTTTTCTGGTGCTGCGCCGCAAAATGCCAATAGATCCTCAGATAATAGAGTATAAGACAAAATTGGAGACTGATATCTCCACCGTGGCCTTGGCAAACTCCATTACCCTTACGCCAGGGACGATCACAATGGATATTAAGGACGGGGTGTTTTATGTGCATGCCTTGGACCAAAAGGTTGCCGAGGACCTGAACGCCGGTGAAATGGAAGACAGGGTGGCTCACATATTTATGGAGGCGGATCATTTGTATGTACAGGACGTCCTGGATGCCGCTCGTATATATGGGTCACTACGCGTATGAAATCGCGCAGCGATTTCATATAGAAATTCCGAGATGTTAACTCATTAACAGAAAGGGGATGGAATGACACGAGACAGCCATGACGTGATTGTGAAGACACTCGCCAGATTGCTTATGCCATTTATGGTGGTTTTTGCCCTCTATGTGGTCATGCACGGCCATCACAGCCCGGGGGGAGGCTTTCAGGGGGGTGTGATTTTGGCGGCGGGTTTTGTCTTATTAGTTATCAGCCACGGACTGGAACAAACAAGAAAGCGGATGTCCGAAAAGGTGGCAGAGATTATCAGTAGCATCGGGGTCTTGATTTATGGGGGTATAGGCGTCCTTTGCCTTATCCTTGGAGGGAATTATCTCGATTATGGCACACTCAGCAAGCTTCTTCGGGTTACACCGGCCGAGGCTAGGTCGCTTGGAATTTTGGGCGTTGAGATTGGGGTTGCCCTGGCAGTCATGGCGGTCATGTGCACTGTCTTTTTTGCTATATTCACAGCGGGGGAGTCCTCGCAAGATGACAGGAGTGTGAAATGACCCAGTTTTTTGTGGTTCTAGGTGTAGGAATGTGCGTCCTGGTTTTACTTTGTCTGTATAGGGCCACCTACGGGCCCAATGTTTTGAACAGGGCGGCAGGCCTCTCTGCCATCGGCACCAAGACGTTGATTATCTTACTCCTCATGGGGGTCATCTATGACAGGGTAGACATGTTTATCGACATCAGTATGGTGTATGCCCTGTTAAATTTCATAGGAACCGTAGTTTTGGCAAAATATCTTGAGAGGACAGGAGAGGCGTGATGCTAGTCAAAGACGTTATATGCATATTCTTTATGTTGGCCGGTTTCTTCTTCTTTACCACGGCTACCCTAGGCCTGCTCCGCTTGCCTGATTTCTATGCGAGGCTCCACGCTACCGGCAAAGGAGATACCCTGGCGGTCGTTTTATCGCTCATAGGGCTTGCCGTATACCACGGATTTTCACTGACGAGCGCAAAGATCGTCTTTATCGCAGTGTTTATGTTTCTGGCACAACCCACGGCCACACACGCTATTTCAAGGGCGGCCTTCAGGTGTGGCGTCCAGCCCTGGACGTGTGAGCGTGGAGTTCTGCTTGAGGATGACATAGCGAAACAAGGAGGCGAAAAATGATCCTATCGTTCGATTTGATCTTACTTCTCTTCGTATTTATATGTGCCATAGCAGCGATTACCATAAGAGATCTTTTGAGCGCGGTCGTCGTTCTAGGGGCGTATAGCTTCTTTATGTGCCTGCTCTGGACAGAGATGGCCGCAGTAGATGTGGCCTTTACGGAGGCATCTGTGAGTGCAGGTATCGGGACGGTGCTCATGATTGGAGCGGTAAGCAAAACGAAAAGGAGGTCAAACGATTGAAAATCTTAAGCCTTATGACCGTATTTCTTGTAGGAGCCGCACTAATCTATGGGACTCTCGATATGCCCAAGTGGGGTGATCCTCAATCCCCGGCGAGCACCCATGTATCTCCCTATTACCTTAACCATAGTCTGGAGGATACGGCAACTCCCAATGTGGTGACCTCGGTCCTGGCCGACTACAGGGGTTATGACACTTTCGGGGAGACGGTGGTTATCTTTACGGCCGGCATGGCATGCATACTATTATTGAAGGCAGGACGGAAAAGACGGGGGAATGGCCATGTTTGAATTCATCATTAGCCATTACAACTATTGGATGTACATAGGTCTGATGATGGTAGGCTTCTATGCAATGATGGTTAAGAGAAACTTGGTGAAAAAGATCATTGGAATGAACATATTTCAGTCTGCCATCATACTTTTTTACATCTCCACATCCGTGAAGAAGGGC
Source organism: Pseudomonadota bacterium (assembly GCA_015222555.1). Lineage (GTDB taxonomy): Bacteria > Desulfobacterota > JADFVX01 > JADFVX01 > JADFVX01 > JADFVM01. The sequence goes on along the minus strand of JADFVM010000022.1, from coordinate 1,915 downwards.
GCGAGCGTCCCCATTTTGGAGCATGCCCACGAAGGCCACGGGGCCGTGGCCCATGCCGTTGACGTCATGCAATATGCCAACCCGTTGCCCCACGTACTCATGCTGACAGCCATTGTGGTGATGGTAGCCACCATGGGTGTGGCACTGGCGGTAGCCATCATGATATACAAGAGATATCATACATTAGAGGAAGATGAAATCATTATGGCCATGAAAAGAGGTTGAGAAAGTGATAGCACAGATTCCGATCCTAATCGTTATCATCCCATTGTTATTTGCCGTCATTTGCCCTCTTGTAGGCCTGTGGAAGAAAGGCCTATGCTATTTTTGGACAATTCTTGCCCTTTCATTGTGTGCCGTGGCATCCATAGACACCCTATTTGCAGTTATGGGCGGCGGCACCATCCACTATCGTTTGGGAGGATGGGCCCCTCCATTTGGGATCGAGTATGTGGTTGATCATCTGAACGCTATGATGCTCGTTATCATATCTGTAATCAGCCTGATTGTGGCTATCTATTCGAAGCGAAGTGTTGAACAGGAATTGCCCGAAAAAGCCGTTTATTTTTACACCGTGTTCTTACTCCAGGTCACGGGTTTCTTAGGCATTGTCATAACCGGTGATCTATTTAATCTCTTTGTATTCTTGGAGATCGGCGCTCTGGCAGGGTATGCTCTTATCGCCATCGGCGAGGATGGGGCGCCCATGGCCACCTTTAGATACATCGTTATGGGAACGATAGGCGCCTGTTTTTATCTATTAGGGGTCGGCTATATCTATATATCGACCGGTTCTCTTAATATGGCCGATCTTCAGCAAATCCTGCCTCCACTGTACCATTCAAAAGTCATTCTCACAGCCGTTGCATTCCTCCTTGCAGGGCTGGCTATCAAGATGGCCCTTTTCCCAGTCCACGTGTGGCTGCCGGATGCCTATACAAAGGCCCCTTCAGCTGTCAGCGCCCTGATTGCCCCCCTGATGACCAAAATATCGCTCTATGTCATGATCAGGGTCCTTTTTACCGTGTTTCAGCCTCGCTTGTCCATAGAGCTGCTACCGGTTACTGACATAATGGTCTGGGCAGGCGTCATTGCCATATTAGGAGGCGCAGTAATGGCCCTTGCCCAGACAGATTTCAAAAGGATGCTCTGTTATATTGTCGTGGCAGAGGTGGGCTATATCGTGGGTGGTGTAGGATTGGCCAACACTGTGGCCATGAAGGGGGCGATTCTCCATATCCTTAATGACGCGGTCATGACCGTTGGGCTTTTCACTGTTGCCGGTATTGTCACATATAAGACGAAAAGTCACAATATATCCGATTTTGAGGACCTTTTTAAAAAGATGCCTTTCACCATGACTGCTTTTGTTGTTGGCGCCTTGTCCATCATTGGGGTTCCTCCTACCTGCGGCTTTTTCAGCAAGTGGTACCTCATCCAGGGAGCCGTGATCGCCAAGCATTGGGCATTTCTGGGGGCATTGGTTTTATCCAGTCTCATTAGTGTGATTCTTTTCTTTCGCGTTTTTGAAATCGGATATGTCTTTCGGGCTTCTCACGGAACGCATGCAGATGGTGCCGAGCACGCTGCCATAATAGACGAAGCCCCTCTGAGCATGTTAATTCCGACGATTGCCATAGCCATAGCGATGATCCTCATCGGTCTTTACAATCAGGCGATTTTGTCCAACATTATCGCATTTGCCGTGCCAAAGTTATGAATTGGCCAGAATTGCAAGAAATCACTTTTCCTTGACTATTCGAAGTCCATTTTTCCCCATACTCGGCCTACCAAGAAGCGAGTTGTTATTGTTTTGCGAGGGCTCGCAATATTGATACCAACCGTTATTTGCCGTCATAGTATATTTGTGATATTGAGATAATAGAAATGTGTAAGAAAGCGTGGTGTTGCCCAT
>JADFVM010000181.1 GCA_015222555.1 Pseudomonadota bacterium | reverse complement strand
GTCTCTGTACAGGTACTTTGTATACCGTGTCAACAAAGGGTACAACGAAGTTCAGCCCCGGATTAACGGTACGTGAATATTTTCCAAGCCTCAAGACGACGCCGACCTCTTCAGTGCCTACTGTAAACATGGAAAAATAAATGCTCGTAACAATAACAACTATAGCAATGATTGGTGCAAAGGCCTTGAAACCGGTGCCACCTTTCTTTTCCTTGTCTTTACCTCCCTCGTCGCCCTTTTTCTTTTTATCCTTTCCAAAAAAAGCCTTCCTGAAATTTTCCAGAGCTTTTCGGATAAGTTTATCAATATCTATCTCCGGGGGTCTTTCGCCCCAGGGGCCCTGATCTTTACCGTTACTCATTAATACTCCTCCTCTTTGAAACAGAGTAGTCTAGCAGACCCTGTGGACTTTAGCAAGCATGGTTTGTTCACTCTAGTAAATCCCTGAATGCCATGAAGAGTTGAATCCAACCCCACCTTAGTTCCTCCCCCCTCAAAGGGGAGGAGAAAGTTTAAGAAAGTAGATGCCACGCCTTGTATACGAAATATTTTACTGCGAAAGCGATCCGATAATATGGGAGATTTTTTCGATCTTCTCTTCAAGCATGAAGGTTTCAATTCCCTTTATGATTTCGAGAGCAATGGAGGGATTGATAAAGTTGGCCGTACCAATCTGAATGGCTGAAGCCCCGGCGATAATAAACTCAATGGCATCTTCTGCGCTCATAATGCCACCTATGCCGATGATTGGGATCTTAACGGCTTTAGCCGCTTCCCATACCATCCTAACCGCTACCGGTTTGATGGCCGGGCCGGAGAGTCCACCTGTCATATTGGCCAGTTTTGATTTTCTCTTTCTAATGTCAATGCTCATGCCCGTTATGGTATTAATCATGGACAGGGCATCGGCACCGGCGTCTTCCACACTTTTTGCCATTTCTCCAATACTGGTCACATTGGGAGACAACTTAACGATGAGGGGAAGGGTCGTTACTTTTTTTATCTTTTTTGTCAGATCATGGGCGACCTTCGGGTCTGTGCCGAAGACGATGCCGCCTTCTTTGACATTGGGACAGGAAATATTCATTTCAAGAGCGGCAATCCCCTCAGTTCCGTTGAGCTTTTCTGCCAGTTGAACATATTCTTCATCGGTATTTCCAAAGAAGTTGACTATGACAGTGACGCCCTTTTTGTTAAGCAGGGGCAGCTTTTCGTTGATAAATGCTTCAACACCCACATTTTGAAGGCCAATGGCGTTTAACATGCCGGCCGGTGTCTCGATGACCCTTGGAGGGGCATTTCCCGGCCTGGGTTTAAGGGATATCCCCTTAACGGCAATTGCACCGAGTTGTCCTATATCAAAAAAAGGTTCATATTCCAGTCCGTACCCGAAGGTACCTGAGGCTGTCATGACGGGGTTTTTCAATTTTAATCCGGCAATTTCCACACTCAGATCAGGCTTCATCCCAGATTACCTCCCCGGCATTGAATACAGGCCCTTCACAGCAGACCCTGTTATAGTCAAATTCCCTGTCTTTATCCTTGGTGCAGGTTTTTACGACACATCCAAGGCAGACGCCAAAACCGCAGGCCATAATCGCCTCCAGAGAAAGCTGACAGATCAGGTTATGGGAAATAGCAATTTTATCAACCTTTTCCAGCATCGGTTCGGGCCCGCAAGCGTAAACAGAACTGATCTCTTCTCCCCTTTCCAGAAGCTCTTCCAGCAAGCCTGTCCCGTACCCTTTAAAGCCTTCAGAGCCGTCTTCCGTCGCGATGAGCAGCTCTATCCCTAAGGTTTTTAATTCATCAACGACGAGCAGGTCATTTTTACCACGGCTCCCGAAAAGTACTTTTACCTGTTTCCCAGCTGATACAAGTTCCTTGGCCAGCATATAGAGAGGCGCAATGCCGACACCGCCGGCGATGAGAATTGGATTATCCCCCGACAGGTCAAGGTCGAAACCTGTCCCCAGAGGGCCGAGAATGTCCAGGTTCACGCCGGGCGCTATATCAGCCAGAAGGCGGGTCCCCTCGCCTACTTTACGGTAGAGGATCTCAAAGCTCCCCCTGTCTTTATTTGTCTGGAAGATCCCGAAGGGTCGCCTTAATATGGGCACAACACCATCACTGACCTTAACCATGACAAACTGGCCCGGCAGTGCTTCCCCAAAGGTCGTCGGCGCTTCAACCTCCATTTTGTAATGGTCCGGTGCAACCTCTCTGTTGGAGATTATTTTTCCTTTTCCATTTGAATATTTCATCATCTATACCAAAAGATTTGACGTTAGTTTCGTGCTCATGACGATGGCATTTTCACCATCTTTATAGTACCTCTCCCTTAAGCCAATTTCCTTGAATCTAAAATGCCGGTAGAGCCTTAAGGCTTCTTCGTTGCTTTCCCTTACATCAAGGAAGATGCGCTTGCAGCCCATTTGCAGACCCGCCTCAATGACACGCTTAAGGAATGTCTTCGCTATCCCCCTGCGCCTGAAATCGGTATGGACGGCCAGGTCGAGAAGATGGATCTCGTCTTTCACGTCCCAGAAGACGACATAGCCTGCCACACGTTTACTTTCACCATCAAGCCATCTTGCTACCAGGTTATGGGAATAGTCATGTTGCAACTCTCTCAAAAAAAGATCTCTTGACCATGGCACCGGAAAGGAGGTCGCTTCGATTTCAGCAACCTCGTCGAGATCATCTTCAGTCATTTCATCAATTATGTATTCATTGTTCATGGGGTGAAAAGAAGAGGTGTTAATCGTTTCTGAGAGTAAGTAAATCTACATAAAGAGGTCGCAAAAGTAAAGTGGTATTTGTTGAATCAAAATGTCATCAGATGAATCATATTATATAACTAGTGTATGATATAATATAACACTGGATAAAATGTTAGGTTAATATTTATCGTGGGGGCGATGTGATGGAAGAAAAGAAAACAAAAGCTCAACTGATAAAAGAATTAAATGAACTTCAATCCGAGGTAGACAGATTAAATAAGTCAACCTCAGTGTCTGATATTCAATGTGATTTTGAAAGTGGAAAAGACAAGTATCGAATGCTTGTTGAATCCATTCCGCATGGAATTGAGGAAATTGATACTAATGGCATTATCACCTTCGTCAATTCATCATTTTACAAGATGCTTGGTTATAATGAAGGTGAATTGATAGGAAAGAGGATCTGGGATATAGTCGAAACGTTGGAGGAGCGGGAATCTTTACCAAAGTATCTGAAAACCCTTATTGAAGAACAGCCCTCTCCAACACCTTACATAAGTAATAACAGACGAAAAGACGGCACCATAATCGATATACAGGTTGACTGGAATTACAAACGGGATGAAGAGGGTAGCGTAATAGGTTTTATTTCTATCATTACAGATATCACCGAGCGGAAACAGGCAGAAACACAACTTCTTAGAGAAAAAGAGAAAGCACAAAATTACCTTGATATTGCCGGCGTCATGTTTGTCGTCATTGAAAAGGAACAAAATGTGACGCTCATCAATAAAAAAGGATGCGAAATTTTGGGGTATGAGGAAAATGAAATTCTCGGAAAAAACTGGTTTGATAATTTTCTTCCACAAGGTGAAAGAGCACGTGTAAAGGATGTGTTCAATGAGATGATGGTGGGGAACGTCAAGCCTGTTGAATTTTTTGAAAACCGGATTTTAACAAAAAAAGGGGAAGAAAGGGTTCTCTCGTGGCACAATACCGTATTAAAGGATGAAGATGGTGAGATTGTCTGCACCCTGGGTTCCGGAGAAGACATAACGGTGCGTAAGAAGGCCGAAGAGGCGCTTCAGCGATCCAATTCTGAGTTGGAAGATATTGTTGCTCAACGGACTGCCGAGCTGACAAAAACCAATATGCTTCTTTATGAAGAGATTGGAGAACGGAAGAAAAAAGAGGAAGTGTTAAGGCGATATGAGCAGATAATCTCTTCTTCCTCCGAGCATATGTCCTTGATCGACGCCAACTATGTCTACCTGGCAGTAAATGATGAATACCCTGTTGCGCATAATAAAAAGAAAGAAGATATTGTCGGGCATTCTATGCTTGAATTATTCGGGGCCGAACTCTTTGAAAAAGCAATTAAAAAAAGGTTTGATAAGTGTTTGAGCGGCAAAAAGGTCAAATATCAGGATTGGTTTGATTTTCCCCACCTGGGCCACCGCTATATGGATGTATCCTATAATCCTGCTTACGATGAGAATAATACGGTCTTTGGTGTTGTCGTTGTTTGTCTTGACATTACTCAACGTAAAGAGGCAGAGGATGCACTTCATAAGGCGAAAGAGGAAGCAGATTCAGCAAGTCTTGCCAAAGGCGAATTCCTGGCAAATATGAGCCATGAAATGCGGACTCCACTGTCGACGGTCATAGGCATGACGGATCTATTGTCCGAAACAGAGCTGACAACTGAACAGAAGGAATATCTTGGCATTCTTAAAAAAGGGGAAGATAATCTTCTGAACCTGATCAGTGATGTCCTCGATTTGTCAAAGATAGAGGCCGGTCATCTGGATCTGGCCAAAGACAGTTTTAGTTTGGGAGATATCCTTTTAAAGGCCATAGACGTCGTTGCCTATGGCGCCAGAAAAAATGGGCTTAGGCTCATATACAACATAGCCGAAAATGTACCCGATAATCTTATTGGAGATCCTCAGAGATTACAGCAAATTATTATTAATATTCTTGGTAATGCCATAAAGTTTACCAATGAAGGAGACGTGGCCATTCAGGTTCAAAAGAAAGCTCTCGATGGTAAAGCTGGAAAGAAAAATACTGTTGAGCTTGTTTTCTCTGTTCAGGACACCGGAATCGGTATCCCCGGGGAAAAACTTGAAACGATTTTTGAGAGTTTCAGTCAGGGGGATTCGTCAACGACTCGAAAGTTTGGCGGAACAGGACTTGGAACGACCATATCCAGGAGACTCGTTGAGGCCATGGATGGCAGCATATGGGTTGAAAGCGAAGAGGGCAGGGGGAGTACTTTTTATTTTACAGCCAGTTTTGAACTTGCAGAGCTAAAACCGGCCAGAGAAGATGAATTGTCATTTAATATTGAAGGAAGTTCTGTCCTTGTTGTGGAAGACAGCCTTACCTATGGGGCAATGTTAAAGGATGAACTTGAGTCGAATGGCGCTGTTGTTACCATAGTAACAAGTGGCGCTGATGGACTCAATGTGCTGAAAAAAGTGAAGGAAAGCGGTACTCCATTTAAGCTGATACTGATGGACCATTTCATGCCTGAAATGGATGGCTTGAAAATGAATGAGGAGATGAAATGTAAAAAATTGTTAACATCAGACACGGAAATATTTCTTATGTCGGCATATGGAAACATCGATGAAATACTCGATCCAACGGAACTGGATATAAGGGGATGTGTAAAGAAACCGGCCAGGATATCAGATATCCTTAAGGTTCTTGCGGCCGCCAGGGCTAAAACTGAAGTAGCTCATACTGAGGCTGAGGTGCCTGCCGCTATTCCATTGAATCTCCTCCTTGTTGACGATTCGGAAGATCTGCGCATGCTCGTTCAACGTTTACTTAGAGCGACAAACTATAAAGTAGATACTGCAGAAAATGGTGCTCAGGCTGTTGAAAAATACAGGAATGGGAATTATGATTTGTTGCTCATGGATATGCAAATGCCTGTTATGGACGGTTTTGAGGCCACAAGGGAGATAAGAAAACTGGAAAAAGAAAAATCCGACAAAGCGATACCGATTATTGCCTTTACAGCCCATGCCTTCAGGGATGAACTTCAGAAGTGTCTTGATGCAGGCTGCACCTATTTCATCCCCAAGCCTGTAAAAAAGGAAGTGCTCTTAAAAATTCTTCATGATTATGCAATCGGGGAGGGGGCCGACATGAGTTACAGGGTTGAGCGTCGACACAGGTTCAGAACAAAAAGCGTAGAAATAGAGGGGAGCTAGTCATAACCCAGGAACAATATAGTTAAACTGTTGAATCCCTAGCGGGTGCATTCCCCGCGGCTTGCCGCGATATATTTAGAAGGTTATCTCCGCGCTCATACACCGCTGCTTGCGGCGGGGTGATTGATTCAAATACTTTTTTAATGTAGCGCTACGCCATGATTTCTATTCATCAACAATTAATACTTCGCAGTCCACTCCTTTTTTAATATTCTCTACATAAGACCCAAAGATAAATCGTGAAAGGGAAGATCTTTTTTTCCTCGTCAAAATGACAAGATCCGCCTTTGACTTATTTATTTCTTCAAGGCACTCATTGAAAAAATCGCCCTCTTTAATAATTGCCTCAAAGGAAACGCCTTTTTTTGCAGCCATTTCTTTAGTCTCTTCCAGTTTTACCATCCCTCTTTGCCTATACTCAAGCAGTATTGAACTGTGAAGTTGCTGTGACGGTTTATCACCGATAAAACCGGAATCTGTCAGTTTCTCGAATATGCTATCAGCGATATTGGAGTCAAGTATGAACAGACCCGTCAGACGTGCCCCCTCGTTCATGGCCCTCTCCAGTGCCAATTCTATTGTTTTAGGTGATTGTCGTGTCGTCGATAAAACGAGTAAAATGTTCTTCATTGTCATGCCTGTTTCCAGCCGTTAAAGTTTAGTACCTTAGAAAATATTTTTGTGAAGGTACTTACACCCCTCAAGGGGGTACTGAAAATAGTCCAGTTCATCTGGGTTAGCTAACCTTCATACCAATGATAGGCCAATAATAGGTAACCATCAATATAAATATTATGATTGCCGCTATTTTCAGGATCAGACCGTGGATGAGCAAATCCTTTACTTTTAGGTACCCTGAAGACAGGGCAATCGCTGTTGGCGGCGTTCCCATGGGAAGCATAAAGGCGAGACCTGCCGGTACGGCAACGACATAGGTTACAAGTTTGGGATCAATGCCATAGTTATCTGAAAGACTGATCCCTAAAGGCAGGAGAATGGCAACAATGGCCGTATTACTTACGCCTTCAGTCAGTACGATGGCCAATACTGCAAAAATAACAACCATGGCCATTGAGGACGTCGCCCATGATCCTATCATGATGTTGCCGGCCCAAAGTGCAGCCCCGCTGTCAGTGATTGCATAACCGAGGCAGATTGCGCCCCCGTACATTAAAATAATGCCCCAGTTGACGTATTCCTCCATATCTTTCCATGTAACCAGTTTAAAGACGAAAAGGGCGACCACAGAAATAAGGGCGATATTGGCAAGCCCCAGCGATTCACTACAAAACATCCATAATAGAACAGTAATGGTCATGATTAAACCGACCATCCACTCGGCATAAGTCATTCTTCCCAACTCTATTTTCTTTTCACGAATGAGTTCGCGGGCACGGCTGATGTCTTCGGAACTGATATTGAAGAAAATGGCTAATATCAGGTAGGCAACGAAAAGCAGAATGACCACGATTGGAACGACGGCCAGCATCCACTCGAAAAAGCCGATTCCCTTCCCTGACGTTTCCTGAAGTATTCCGATGGCAAGAGGAGTCCTGGCGCCTCCAAGAAATGTCGCAACACCACCGATTATGGCGCCCCAGGCAAGAGCAATAAACAGGGCTTTAGCGTAAAGGCTTTGCATTGGCTTCAGTTCCAGGCCCCTTGCAATGTCCAGTACAATGGGAAACATCATTGCTGCAACGGCATGTTCCGGCATCCAGAAAGAAAGAAAGGCGGAAGTAAGGAAGATGCCTAAGACAAGTGATCTGGAATTTTTACCGAAAAGGGTGATTATAATCAGGGCCAGCCTGCTGCTAAGGCCGGTTTTCAGCATGCCGGCTGCCAGTATGAGCGCCCCCATAATAAAGAAGATGGCACTGTTCCCAAAAAGTGAGTAGACTTCCTGAGAACTCATTACACCCATGAGCGCTATGAGTGCTATGGCAAGGAGGCTTGTAATCGCTAAAGGTAGAAGATGGGTGGCCCAGAGAATGATGGAGAGGGCAAAAATAGTGATTGCCCTTAAACCTTCCTGAGTCAAGCCTTGAGGAGGTTCGAACTGTGATAGGGCATATGTTGCAATTCCAAGAGATGCCAGAACAAGATATCTGAATCCTTTGACAAGAATTATGACCCACAGGGGACGTCTGTCAATTACAACATTCATGAATAATATAGAACCTGTTTATTTCAGGTTGGCGAAAAATTAGAATGAAGAGATCAAAGGTCCGAAGGTTTATTTAAATCGTCTGCATCCTTAACTCTCAACTTTCTTCTCAAACCTGCCAGACCTCTGATTGCCTTGCCGCCGATTTTGGTTTTGTATATGTTTTGCATTACAACCTGCAGCTTGGCTTCATCTCCGGCAAAATATCTCCCTTCAAGCGGTGTCATATGTGTGCTCACATTCTTCGTCCACGTCATGTTGATATTACTCTTCTTTACTGCATTGTAGAGATGTCCGTAGATGGGAGCGATCTCTCCTACATCGGGTGTTTCCATCCCCTGGAAGGTGGTGCCCATAAGTGGCCTGAAAATGGGAAGAATTGGCGCTACACCCAGGCCTGTTAGAAAATCTATACCCTTCATTGTTGATGGTGGCGGTTCAAGACCCACGATGAGGTTGCTGGATACGAGTCCGCTTTGAAAAATCTCCGCAGCATATGCAAGCGCCTCGGCAAATCTTTCCCAACCGATTAGCTTTTCCTTGCCGGGACAGAATTCGCCAAAGAGTTTCCTGTCAAAGATCTCCATATGGTAACTGATCTTGTCGGCGCCCATGGCGTAAGTCCTGTCTATCCATTTGTTTGTTTTGGGTGGCTGAACGTCAACGGCAATGAGGGTGTCGTAATTTCGTTTGATCCCTTTTATATAGGGTTCAAGCAGAGCAATCCCCCGATCTTCACTGTCGTAAAAGCCCATATTGAGTTCCACCGAGTCTGCCATGCCCTGGTCGAAGGCAACTTTAACAATCTCGAGGACCTCTTCGACGCTGATAAATTCCCTTGCATTAGGCGCATAAGCCTCTCGTTCCAGGCAGAAGGTGCAGTTCTGGCTGTCATCGAAGAAATGGCATTTACTCGTAGGTGTAATGTGAACTTCACCGCCATGGAGGGTGGCTATCTGATAAAAGGGTGTGCCCTTGCTTGTTTTAAGGTCATAAAAGGCCGGCTGGGGAACCAGCTTTACCTCGATTTTATCACCATAACCTGTGATGTAGAACTTTCCCCCCTCCTTTGTTAAAGTCAGTGGAGAGTGTTTTGCGAAGGCTTCTTCTGTCGGCACATTAACCCAGATATCTCCGGGCAGGATGAGGTCCACACCGCCGGCAACACCTCTTCTGGTCCTGAGGGTGTTGTTAATATGATCAACGATATCATCGCTTAACTTTATCCCTGATGTGAAAAGGAGAAGTTTGAGATAACCGGGATTAAAGGGACAATACTGAGATTCCTTATTTGGATCAGATGCCTTCATCGGCCTCCCTGGTGCTCTATCCATGTGATAATTGCGAGTTCAGTTAGCGTGTCAACGTTCACGGCAAGGCGCGCCTCGCCGGCAATGGCCATTCCCTTGTCAAGAGGCGGAACGCAGTCCGTGGGCGTTGAC
>JADFVM010000021.1 GCA_015222555.1 Pseudomonadota bacterium | reverse complement strand
GTCTATTTGCAAAGTTTTTAACGCAGAAGTTGGCTTTTTAAAACGCTTAGATGCCGTCCATGAATTATTAGAGGTACCCTTGAATATTGCAGCTTGAAAAAACGTGATCATTTGAAGCCTGTCCAAAGGGTAAGAAAGGGGCAGCAAATTCCGACTTAGTCTTTGCGGTTTTGAATGCCGCTAAAACGGGATTTGGAAGAGATAAGGGCGTTGACAAAGCTTGATGAAAGTTGTATCTTGGCTCTGCGTCTTTCGCGTGCCCCGATTACTTTTCACAGGATAGTTGAATGGCTGAACAATATCTCAGTTTGAGTCTCTTCATTGCTTTCCTGCTTCACTTCCCCTTTGGTTTCTACGGCGCGAGATTCGTGAAGTTTTCCCGTCCATGGGGGCGGTGCCTCTATATTCCTATTCTAATTACCATTATTTTGAGAAGATACCTGGGCATCGGTTATGAGTTCATCCCTTATTTCATTCTCGTGGCTCTCACAGGGCAGGTTGTCGGAAAGTGGCTTGGAAGGCGGCAGCTATCCGTCGTTGCTGAGTCCCGATAAAAAAAGATTTTAAATTCTTTGCCATCCCCTTAAGATATTACAACCCGGATGAACCGGATAAGTATACTGGAGATATAAACTCAATGATTGGTTCCAAACCTAAAGTCATAGTCATCGGTGGCGGTATTTCAGGCCTTTCATCGGCCTTCTGGTTGATGCAGAAGGGGATCGATGTACAGCTTCTTGAGCGGGATTCAAGGGCAGGTGGCTTGATCCGCAGCGAACGGGTTGACGGGTTCCTCTTGGACTATGCGGCAAACTGCGTTTTCAATTATCTGCCGGAAGTAAATTTCCTCTGCCACAATACAGGGTTGAGCAGCCAGCAGATCCTGAGGCAGGAGTCGGCAAAAAAAAGGTACCTTTTAAAGGATGGTGTTGCCACGCCCGTTCCGATGCGTTTAAAGGAGATGATCACCACAGATCTCTGGAGTCTCAGGGGGAAGCTCAGGGCTTTGCTGGAGCCCTTTATCCCCAGAGCTTCCAGTGAGAGCGAAGAGACGGTTTCTCAGTTTATTACGCGCAGGTTCGGCGCCGAAGTTTATGAACGTTCCATTGAACCCTATATTGCAGGAACCCTGGCCGGCGATGCCGACAAATCTTGCCTGAAAAGCACATTCCAGCAGTTTGCCAAGCTGGAGGCCGAACATGGCAGTATCCTTAAGGGTGTGATCAAGCGGAAGTTAACAGGGGTCAGGACTGCATGCGCCGCGCAGGTCTTTTCATTCCGTAACGGTATGGGGGCGATGACGGAAGGGCTGAAAAACTATGTTGGCGATTCCTTCCTCCCCAACAGCACCGTTGAGGGGATTGAACGGGAGGGGAAGCAATGGGCGGTTCATTCCGATGTCTCGGGCAAGAAGAAGATTTTTCATGCCGATGCGGTCATCCTGGCGACCCCGGCAGGAGAGGCGGCAAAGCTCGTCGATCCATTATCGAAAAATCTCTCCATACTCCTGAAAGGGGTTGAATATTCGCCCATGGTCGTTTCTTTTCTCGGCTTTTCCCGGAAGGATATTGACCACCCTCTCGACGGCATCGGCTGTCTTTTTCCCAAAAAGGAGATAGATTTTAATTCACTCGGATCTCTTTGGACCTCCACCCTTTTTGAGGGTCGTTCAAAAGAGGGAACCGTACTGCTGACAAATTATCTCGGAGGGGCCAGAAGGCCTGAAATGCCGGGGAAAACGGATGAAGAGATCATAGCGCTGGTGATGGAAGATCTAAAAAAGGTCATCGGTGTTAAGGGAAAACCTGTCATGGCAAAGGTCATTCGTCACAGGGCGGGCCTGCCCCAGTATCATCTGGGCCACCAGATGTTTCTTGAAAAGCTTGATGAACATCTGGGCCTTATTCCCGGATTGCATGTGGCAGGAAACTATCTGGGTGGTGTTTCTGTACGGGCATGCATCTCTCAGGGGAAAGAGCTTGCCGAAAAAATCGACAGCTGCCTCAAAAAAAGGGGAAAGAGATTCACTCCGAAAGAAAATCGCTTAAAGAGAGATCAGGCATCTCAGGTCAAATCTACGTGAACGAATTTACGCCCTTCCTCATATCCTGGAACCTCACCAAGCGCTGCAACCTCAAGTGCGACCACTGCTATCTTGATGCATCCGAGCTGGAGGGGGACGGCGGTGATATCCCGACAGAAGAAGCCTTTAGCATCCTGGACAAGATCGCCGAGTACAGTCCCGGAGCCATGCTTATCCTTACTGGAGGGGAACCGCTCCTGAGGCGGGACTTCTATGATATTGCACAACATGCGACCGAGGGAGGTCTCTCCGTTGTTCTTGGAACAAACGGGACCTTGATTGATGATGCCGCTGCAAAGCGTTTAAAGGCCTGCGGTGTTCAGGGTGTTGGCCTCAGCCTCGATTCTATCCTCCCTTCTTCTCATGATGAATTCAGGGGGCTAAGGGGGGCCTGGGAGAAGACCGTTAAGGCGATCGATACCCTGAAGAATAATAATCTTGAGTTTCAGATTCAGTTCACCGTAACAAAGCGAAACTACGACGAGATCCCGGACCTGATCAAACTTGCCTTCGATAAAGGGGCAAAGGCGGCAAACGTCTTTTTCCTCGTCTGTACCGGGCGGGGGCAGGAGATGACCGACATCTCTCCCGAGCAGTATGAAAAGATGCTCAACTATCTTGCCGATGCGGAGACGGAATACTCCGGCAGGATGATGGTAAGGGCGCGCTGTGCTCCCCATTTCCTGCGGGTTGTACAACAGAGGTCGCCCGATTCTCAGGTGATGAAAGGGGCCACCAGCGGCTGCATTGCCGGAACGGGCTACTTCAGGATCACACCCGAAGGGGAGGTGACTCCCTGCCCCTATATGCCGGGGGCAGTCGGGAATATCAGGAAACAGTCTCTCAGTGAGATATGGGAGTCATCGGATACGTTTCAAAGTCTCAGAAATCCTCAATACAACGGCAAGTGTGCTGACTGTAGGTACAATGAGGCCTGCGGGGGATGCAGGGCAAGGGCGCTTTCCTCGTCGGGGGATATGCTGGGTGAAGATCCCTGGTGCGATTATAAGCCCGAACTTGATGAAAGGGCGGCGCTCAAAGAAATGGGCCCTGTCATATGGGAAGATGCTGCCACCAAGAGATTGAGCAAGGTTCCCGTCTTTCTGAGAGGGATGGTAAAAAAGGGTCTGGAACGATATGCGAAAGAGAAGGGTCTAAGAACCATTACCCCTGAAATTATGGAAGAGATGAGAAGCAGGGTAGGCGGGAAAAGATAGAAAACCACGAATACTCAAGGGCCGTTCTTAATTTGACCTCAAAAGTCAAATTTAGTAATGACAGAGTAGCTCAGCACTGTCCAGTTAGAAAGTTGCAATCTGCCAATCTGGACAATGAGAAACTTAAAGTTCTGTCATTCCCGTATTGTTTAAACGGGAATCCATGACTCAGGGCTTTCTGGATGCCCGATAAAAGCACTCGGGCATGACAAATTTAATAAACTTTGCAATAGCAAAAACTTAACCGGACAACGCAGAGAATAGCTATAACTGAAACGGAGCTTCCACCCTCTCATCGTCATTCATTCATTCATTTAAAAAGGAAGAAGTTGAGGACGCCGCCTATATGGGTAAAGCACCATATAGCCACAAGAACCCTCCCGTAGAGACGGTGACGGCGATTCAGATGTGATGTTGCGTCTGCCCGCAATCTTGCCCATACCAGTGTTGTTGCGCCAAAAAGAGGGACAAGCCCCATAGACCCATGAAAGGCGAGCCACGGCACCAGATGACGGGGCACCTCTAAAGCCGTATAGCCGGGAAGATAGTATCGTAAAAGATAGGATGCGATGAAAATCCAGGCGCCTGCAGTGAGAAAGATCATGATAAACCGGTGGCGTCTTACATCATTTCTGATGGCCAGTCTCCAGGCGAAAATTAAGAGACAAAGGGAAATGACACCCCAGAAGAGTCCAACATACATGAATATTTTTGAATATATCGACATTTCAGTTTATTTCTTTCAATCCTGTCGAGTACACCTGGTTGGTTTATTGTAGCCAAATATTTTCTAAATATATTTTTTTTCGATTACGGCTTGAAATGTTGTATATCTGGAAATAGTCAAAAAACCACACTTTCAAGAAGGAAGAGTTTACAGGAGGCGTTTAACCAGTTCAACCGTTTCAGCCTCGGAAAGATCGCCGAAGAACCGTTTTGTTATTATCCCTTCCTTGTCGATGAGGAAGGAGGTGGGGACGCCGTATACTTTGAAATCTTTTACTGTACTTTTGTTTTCCTCGATAAGGATAGGAAAGGTAAGGCCGAGCCCATCGATGAAATCTGAGACCTTTTCAGGCGAGTCCTTAATGTTAATCGCTATTAGTAGCAGACCTGAAGGTTTAAGTTCCTGGTAGATCGTTTCAAGTTTCGGCATCTCCTGTTTGCATGATTTGCATGCCGTGGACCAGAAGCGCAAAAGAATAACCTTCCCCTTGTGATCTGCCAGTGAAACCGGTTTGCCCGACAGATCATTGAGTTTAAACGATGGCGCTCTGCTACCGACCTGCTTTTCTTCAGGGATGGTCTGGTTTTTTTCACCACAGGCAAAAAGAAATAAGAGCGCCAGAAAAGGGAAAAAAACGGATTGAAGAAGAGGGCGATTTTTCATTATTTTACGAGAGTAAAGAAAGGCCTTTTTTTGCCCTGGACCACCTTCAGAAGGTAGGCTGACTTGATTGTTTCACCGCTGTCATCCATCGATATTGGGCCTGACACACCCTGGTAATCTTTAGTGTCCCAAAGGTCATTTGCCACCTGTTTCGGTTCCGTTGTGCCGCTCTTTTTGATCGCCTCTGCAATGAGCATAAAGGAATCATAGCCGAGTGCTGAAAGGGGTGACGGGTAATGGGCCGTCTCTTTTCTAAAGGACTTTACAAAGCGGCGGGTGGTTTGATCTTTGGAGAGGCTTGTAAAGCTCGTATAGAGAATTGTTCCTACCGTCGCCTTTCCTGCCAATTTAAGAAACTTCCTGTTTTTCAGGCCTTCGCCGCCGATGAGCGGCGCCTTGATGCCGTTCCTTCGAAGTTCTTTTAATATCTCTGCGCCGGCTTTGGCTTTTCCGGCAAAGATGACGGCATCGATGGGCCCCTTGGCATCTTGTTTGAGAGCTGCCACAGACTCCTTGAGCCCCATGTCGAAACCGGTAAAGGCTTCGGCAACAACTTTCCCCCCATACTTCTGCAATGCACGTCTGTAAAATCCTGCGGCAGAAAGGGACGCCTCATCATCAACCATTGAGGTGACGATGGCATAACGTTTGTAGCCAAGTTTCTCAGAGCAGTATTTTATTGATTGTTCCGTTGCGATCTCGTCTGGAAGGGAGTTTCTGAAGATGAAGTTGCCGCTTTTGCCGATATGCCGCTGACTTCCTACGGACATGAGGATTGTCCAGGACCTGTTTGCAGTAGCGACAGGACCGAAGGTCGACCAGCCGCCGGGCGAGGCGATGATGGCGGTAACCTTTTCTGCAAGGAATTCATTTAGTATCCGGGTGGTTGCTCCCTGCTCTGCGCCGTTATCCCGTGCCAGGAGTTTTATCTTTTCCCCATTGATGCCGCCGGCTTTGTTGAACTCCTTTGCCGCTAGTTGAATCCCTTCAAGCATCGGCTTGCCGTACTCGGCTCCCTCTCCGGTCATCGGCCCGATAACGCCGATGATGAGGTTTTTTTTGTAAGATTCTTTGGCAGACAGGTCGGAGACCCATAGAAGAGATGGGATAAGAATGAAGAGAAAGGATAGCTTGTTCAGTAAGAGACGTCTCATTTTAGCTCCCGGCCCTCAGGTCCTCCGCTTTTGCAGGAATGTTGTCGAGGAAGTCCTCTTCAAGGAGGAAGACGTTTGGATCTCCCTGCCTCTTGGCGTAAAATCCCCGGCGCTTTTTGTCTTTTCCTCCTACAAAAAGGACCTGTTGAAGGTTTTTATCATCAATAAATCGCAGGGTCAGCCTCGGATTTTCAAGGCCATAGGGTTTCAGATCCTTCGGGTTTTCATCGATGAAGGCGCTGGCCTCGGCCTCTTTAACCCCGTAAAGAGCAGCCAGCAGCTTTGTCAGGTCTGTTCCACCCGGCGGCAGGCCTTCCGTGTCCCATGCATTCTGTCGGGGATTGTGAGAAATTATTTTCTCCCCGTTCTTCCAGACCATCTCCACCTTCTTAAGTTTCTGGGGATCGATTGCAATGACCGTTTTGTCCCTCAGGTCGTACACTTCCTTGTCGAGTTCCGATCTAATATCGGCATGGACTCGAAGCACTCTTTTTTCTCCGGCAAACTGTAGATAGGTCACGTTTTGTGTAGGCCCCCTGTCTCCAAGGACCATCGAAATAGAGGCGCCGGAAGAAGTTTTTAAGGTTGCCCTTAAGTAGGGCGGCTCCAGCCCCAGTTCCTGCAGCTTTTCACTCGTTGCTTCTTCAAAGAGCACGCCGTCTATGTTTGCTCTTAGAGTATGGGCCAGCAGATCGGCTACCGCTTTCTGATCGGCAGAAGTGATGGTCGGTTTTTCAATAAACCAGCCGTCTTTACTCTTCTTTACTGAGAGGAGAGAATCACCTTTGGATATTTCAAAGGATTCAATCTCTGCAGGTTCGATCTTGAAAAGCCGTCTCTTTTCCGCCTCGGCAGTTTCAATCTCATCGACCTTTTCTTCAAAAAAATAGGCGAGCCCGGCAAGAATGAAAAGTATGATGACCCATGCGACAGTTTTTTTGAAAAACCGCATTATTTAAGTCTCCGGCGTGTAAGAACAGCGATGCCGGCAAAGAGAACAAAAGAGGGGAGAACAACAACGGGGATCCAGAAAATGAATCTTGCCTGCGTTGCTGTTAGAATGACAGGTGTAACGCCGGCTACTTTCTTCCTCACGGAGATGAGTTCCGCCTCTTCCATTAGCCAGTTTACCGTGTTAAGGAAAAAGTCCTTGTTCCCTGCAAGATTAACATGAGTGTTGTTTACATAATCGGAATCCCCTACGACGACCAGTTTCGCATAGCGCTTTTTATCGCCCGATTCACTTTTTTCAGCACCCTTGGTGACCTCGACAATCTTAACTGCCGCAATGGAAAGAGGCCCCTTTTTGTCGGTTTTGTCATCATATTTGACTGTTCCCTCTTCGGCATATAGGGCGTTGATATTGGTCTCTCCCCAGCTTGCATCACCCGTAAGGGCGAGGGGGAAGCTCCCTTTTTCAGGGGTTCTCTCTACCGTAACTGATCTGGCAAGCGGGAAGAAAGTTTGAATATTGAATTCCCCCGTAATCGGATGCTTCTCTTCATACTGGGTAACGACGGGCACAAGATAGTTCGCTCCGAAGACCTGCGACATCTTGTCTATGATAACATCGTTGCCTAGGGTGAAACCGTAACCGCTCAGATATTCGGTCGTCACCGGGAAACCTCCCGGATCAATCATAAAGAGGATGCTTCCGCCTCTTTCAATATAGGCTGTCAGCTTGGTCAGTTCGTCAGCCAAAAGATCCTTCTTCGGGCCGCTTATAATCAGGAGTGCACAATCATCAGGCAGGGCTCCGGTTTCCATAAGATTAATATCTTTTACCTTGCGATTTTCTTTCTCAACCTCTTCCTTGATCCCCTTGTAGCCTGAGCTCTGGATGTCAGAGGTGTTATTCTCTCCATGACCCTTAAGGAAGTAAATCGTTTTCACTTCGTCTGTTGTGACTTTGAGCAGCGCATTAATGAACTTTTCTTCACTCTCGTATCCGATGGTCTGCTGGTTGTTGCCACTCTTTAAAAGGGTTGTCCTGTAGGACGTTATGCCGTGCTTCGCTGCAGCGCCCGGCTGTTTGTCGGGATCAATAAATCTAAATTTGAATTTCGGAGATAGCTGGGAAATCTCCTGCAGGAGATCCTGCATTTTTTGACGGGTCCTTTCGTCGCTTCTGTAAAAGGCGATTGCCGTTACCTCCCTTTTGAGGGACTTCACCAGTTTTTTTGTCTGGTCTGAAAGCGTGTAACGCTTCGTAGCCGTCATATCCCACCTGACCTTATATCGGGTTGACATGTAGGAGGCAAGTGCCAGTATCATGAAGAAGACAATGATCATAATGGCGGTATTGGCTCCATATTTGGCGGATCTGCCTGTCAGCGCGTCCCTGATAGAGGCAAAACCGACGTAGAAATAAAAAAGTATGGAAAGCAGGCCGATCCAGAGCAGGGCAACAACGTAGACTTCCATGGCACCCTTTATGGCATATATAACCCCGCCGACAGCAAGAAAAAGGACTCCGGCAAGGCCGACTAATGGCAATAAACGCTTCATATGTTAATGTTGACTCCTCTCATTTTAACAACAGTTAACCTCTCCATTTTTTTGATTCCATCACTCTCAATGTGAGGAAAATAAAGAGGCTTGAAAAGATCAGATAGTATATTATGTCTGTCGTGTCGATAACGCCTTTTGCAAATCCTTCGATATGCCCGATAAGTGAGATACTCATGATTATTCTTCCCAGTGTGGGCCCCATAAATGAAACGGAGTACCCCATCATCCAGAAGAGAAAGAGGACGCCGAATGAAAGGGTCGCTGCGACAATCTGATTTTCAGTGATGGAAGAGGTGAATATCCCGAGAGAGATAAATGCAGAACCCATCAGAAAGAGCCCCAGATATCCGGTAATAATCGGGCCCGTTTCGGGTTCACCGAATACCATCACCAGTATGGGACAGGTAATGCTCGCAGAAAGCATGAGGATAAAGACAGTCGTGCAGGCAACGAATTTCCCGATGATGACCTCCATGTCCGAGATGGGGTAGGTCAGGAGGAGTTCTATGGTTCCGCTCTTTTTTTCCTCAGAAAAGAGACGCATGGTAAGAAGAGGCATCATGAGAAGCATAATAATGCTCATGTTGCCGAAAAGGGGTCTGATGACTGTCTCTGTAACATTCAGGAGGTTTCTCTGCTTTGCCAGGGCAGGGTTTGCAGAAGCCTGAAAACTCAATGTTGAAAATGAGGCAAAAAGATTATAGAAGAAATAGCCTGTAATGATAAGGAAGATGGTTATGACCACATAGGCAACAGGTGATGTAAAATAGGACTGTAACTCTTTTTTAGCGATAAGGTAGCAGTTTCTCATTATTCCTTACTCCTTTGTAACCAGCTTGACAAATATATCTTCAAGGCTCATCTCAAGAGGCTTTAGCTCTAACAGCCCCCACCCTTTGCTGACGATCACAGCCGGTATCTCGCGCCTCACATCAACCCCTTTTTCAGAGTCTACGACATACTGGGAGATGCCATTCCCTCCCTCTTTCCTGGAAATCTTTCTGACGCCCTTTATCCCCTCGAGGTTTTTAATTATCTCACTGGATGGGCCATCCACCTTGACAAGAAGACGGTTTTCGCCCTGAATCTTTGATGTCAGGTTCTGGGGTGTATCGCTGGCAATTATACGGCCTTCATTTATGATGATGACCCGCTGACAGGTCATACTGACCTCGGGAAGTATGTGGGTGCTCAGGATTACGGTCCTTCTCCCTGCAAGTCCTTTGATGAGTTTTCTTATTTCGATAATCTGTTTCGGATCAAGCCCGATGGTCGGTTCATCAAGTATGAGGACTTCCGGATCATTAAGAAGGGCCTGGGCAATGCCAACTCTCTGGCGGTATCCCTTGGAAAGTTCACCGACCAACTTGTGGGACATATGGGTGAGAACACACTCTTCCATGATAGTCTCCACCTGTTTCTTCACCTCACGCCTCTTGACACCCTTTAACCCTGCGACAAAGGAAAGGTAATCCGGAACAGGCATATCAAGATAAAGGGGCACATTCTCAGGGAGGTAGCCGATCTTTTTCCTTACCTCGTGTGGTTCCGCAAATACATCAAAGCCTGCGACTGTGGCTTTGCCGCTTGTTGCTGGAAAAAAACAGGTTAATATCCGCATGGTTGTGGTTTTCCCAGCCCCGTTAGGGCCGAGAAAGCCGAGTATCTCACCCTTTTGCACGGAAAAGGAAACGCCCTTAAGGGCCTGAAAATTACCGTAGGACTTTGTCAGATTTTCTACTTTAATCATTATAATAACCTGTTATGCTATTTGTCGGCCGGCAGCTCGGGATTAATGCTTTCCTTGCGGACAACCCCGCCCGGTACCGTCTTCCCGAATAATGCCGACTCAATCTTCCTCTCGGATGGTGGTGTGTTAAGCAAATCTATAAGCGCCTGGTCGCCCTCCATCATCTTTATAAGATCCTTTTTTCTCCATCCCTCTTCCCAGTTGCCTATAAGGGCATTCCATACCTGAACGATGGTTACCGCTTCATTATCACTGATCGCAGGAAGCCCCTCTTTCCCTGGTTTCCCTTTCTCCAGGGAAATGAGGGTCCTCATGTTACGGACAACGACAATGAAAGGGGGGCCGCATCTGAAGCAGTAATTGGTGATCTTGGCAGAGTTATGACAGCCACTACATTTGTCATAGGCAAGGGTAATGGCTTCGTCGGGGGTGTATTCCAGATAACCCCTTGCCTTGAGATCGCTGGTAATCCTCTCTTTAAATAGCCAGCCTAATAATACAATCGTAATAATTAGAATGAGTGGCGCAACTAGATATTTTATTTTCATAATGCAAAGGAATGATAGCACAAAAAAACGAAGGGCACAACCGCTTTCATGCCGGTTGTGCCCAATTTTTAAAGTTTCTGATCTGTTAGAAAAAGAGGCCTGTTTTAATAACCCTTTGTCGTTGTCTCCTCGGGTTTCTTTCTCATCCCTCCTTCAACAAATCCGCCACCTTCAAGTCCAGCACCACGGCCGGCCAGGGTAGCTTCCATCATCTCCTGAGCATCCTGAAAGTCATCGCTCCTTTTATAATTAAGCGCGTTAACCTTGTTAACCTTAGACTTCGGGTTAAAGGATGACTTGGGATTCAGGTAGTCACCGATGGTCTTGATTGCCTGTCTGTCTGCATTAGCCCTGATCCAGGCAACAACGTTCCATATGTCCTGGTCCTGAAGGAGGTTCCCCCAGGATGGCATGGACTCGGAGAGGTCAACCGCTTTTCCGCCACCCTTGATGACGGTGAATAGCTCAAGGTTGGCCTTTTTGTTCATGTATTTCTTGCCAGCCGTAAGATCTCTCGGGAAGGGGTCAACAAACATTGCATTCGGCCCATCTCCCTTGAGTGTCCAGCCATGGCAGCCGACACAGTAGACATAGTACCAATGCTTCCCTTCGTTGGGGCTGGCGCCGGGGATGAGAGATGTCTTGAAGGATGGAGACCAGTTGTTCGCCCACTGGTTGTAGATCTGGTCCTGAGGGGCGGCATTTTTTACTCTGTCCCATACTTCGGTCTTACCAGAGCCCTCGGCATAACCACTGGTTACTTTGAAGTCCTTCGTGTTTGCTTTTTTTGCCCTTCTGGTGAGGGAAGTCTGTTTCCCTACACCTGTCAGATAGTCAAAGGGCTGAATACCGTAGGTGGATCCACCTTTCCCCGCTGCAAAGTCCATTGCTTCCTGCTCGTAATTATCTGTAGCCTTTTCCAGCTCAGCGGCTGTCCGGGTAGGGCATACCACTTTTTTTCCTTGTGCTGTGCATCTCTTTTGTGCAGCAAATCCTGGGGATGCGCACACAAAAATGGCAAGCACCATGAGTATAACTATTGCCTTTGCCTTGCCTTCCATCTCATTAACCTCCTTTATTTATTAAAGTTACATTTAATTATATTTAAGTTTATTAAACCTTGATGAAATTGCGTGGTAATCAGATCTTATGCTTTCACCTCCTTTAATATGTGGTTTAATTCCTGAATCTATATCATTTGCCCTTGCATTTGCAGAGTTTTCTGATGTGCTTAATTAGTCCAGTCGTCTCACCTTCCGTCAGTGTCTGAGACCAGGGCGGCATAATAGAAGATTTGCTGAGGGCAGGCCCTCCATCCATAATGACGTCTCTAAGGTCCTTGTCTGAAAGTTTGTTCATCTCGGCGGCATTCGTAAAATTCCTGGGAGTGACGGGCATATCCTTTGTGACATTCGGGCCGTCACCTTTCCCTGTAGCACCGTGGCACTGTGAACAGTAGAAGTCATAAACCTCCTTTGCGCCGGCAGCATTTGCCTCTCCGCTGCCCGATATTCCAAATATAACTAAAGCTACAAATATAAAAGCTGATCTAAGCATTCTCATATCTCCTTAAAATATCCTTATTTGAAATTGGCCACAAAGGTTGAAACATCCTTCATCTGTTTGTCACTAAGAATGCCGGTAAAGACGGGCATCATCTTGACAGGTTTGAAGGCCTTGGGTGCCTTCAGATAGGCATAGATCCAGTCAGGATTAAGCCTTTTCCCTGCACCGACGAGAGAAGGCCCACTAAGCCCGCCCTTCACTTTCTTGCGCATCTCATACTGATGGCAACCGGAACAGGGCATCTTTTTAGTAAATACCAGTTTACCCTTCAGATTTTTCTTCGCCTTTATAACGCCCGCTGCCACGTCCTTAGAGGTGAGACTCATCAGATAATCGGTTACGCCGGCTGCATCCCCTGCCGCAAGTTTTGGATGATTGCCGGGGTTTTTCTTTGTCAGTGAATTATAGGCCAAAGGTCTGATTGGTTTAGGATTCTGAAGCCAGGCACCAAGCCATTCCTTCTGGAATTTGCTTCCTGCATACCAGAGTTCAGGCCCCTTTTTCTTCAGCTGGTCCGCTATTGTCTTTTCCCTTGCAGGTCCAGTCGTGTAGTGACATCCCCCGCATTTTTTTGAATCAAAAGCTTTCTTCCCAGTTGCAGCATCAGCCCGGCTTTCACTGGCGTTAAATCCTATCAGTGCCGTTGCCATAACGGAAAGAGCCAGGATACGAGCCACCTTACTTCTTTTTACCATTACAAAACCTCCTTATATGATGTGTTTCAATGGGACAACTGCTTAAGCAGGTCATTCCCTTTTTTATTAATAATTACCGACAGCTCCGGCGTCTGCCTGCTCAATACGCCACCGCCGTCTATCATACCAATCTGATTGGTTCCCATTACGGTAAACCAGACCTTGTCGGCCCTGGACGTCACATCGAGCGGCTTGCCTTCACTTTGAGCGATATCAATCTCTACAAAGGCGCCGTCCTTCGGTGAATATCTGCCCACTTTGTTTTTAAATTTGTCACAGTACCAGATATTTCCAGAGCCGTCTACAGCAAGCCCTTCAGGAACACCCTTCCCAGGCAGCTCAAATTCTTCAAAGTGTCCGGACTTCGGCGTGAATTTCATTAATTTCTTGCCCGTTCTTGCCCCCAGCCAGAGATTCCCCTCCCCGTCCACTGCAAGTTCATTGGGCACAGAAAAAGGTTTGGGAAGTTCATATTCTGTAATCGTGCCGCTTTCAGGAAGCAATTTTCCAAGCTTGTTCCCCTGCATTTCAATGAACCATACTGCTCCACTCTCATCCATTGTGATCCCTGCAGGCTGACTCATCGGGGTTGGTATGGGGTACTCTTTGAACTGGTTCTTTTCTCGATTATAAACTCCAATCTTATTGCCGGCAAATTGCGTAAACCAGACATTACCTTTTTTGTCAACGGTGAGCCTGTAGGGCTGACTTTTTAAAGTAGGAATCTCGAATTCGTCAAAGGTCTTTTTATTTATATCATACCGTCCCAGCTGGTTCGCATCATACTCGACAAACCAGATGTCATTCTCATTGCCTGCGACCAGATCGGTCGGGAAGCTTCTGGCGGTCGGTATGTCGTAATAGGAAAATTTCTTTGTTTTCGGGTTGAACATGCCTAACCTGTTATCGTTGAGCTGGGCAAACCAGATACTCCCTCTGGAATCAGAGGTAATAGAGACAGAGGCACCGGAAGACGATGGTATCTCGTAAAATTTCACAACACCTGCACTTTCAGCAGGGGAAATAGAGGCCATTGTCGTCAACGAAAAGGCTATGAGATGACTCAAAATGCTCATTTAACTCTGTCCTTTATCCTTCATTAAAATCTTTCCACTACTATTCAGTAGTACCGTTAACATGCCGGCAAGGTTATTATTTTAAACAGCTCCCGATGATCCTTCTGCTTTTCAACACTACCGGTTTTTCCTTCTCTTTATGGCCCGTCGATCTCAATCATCCCTATCTTGTTGGCATCCCTGTGGGATTCGGTAAAAAAGACCCTCCCCTTACTGTCCAGCGTTATCCCGACGGGAAGGCTCTTGTATGTCGGTATCTCATACTCCGAAAAGGCGGCGTTGAGAGGGTCGAAGAGCCCTATCTTGTTGCCCCTGTTTTCCGTGAACCATATTCTCCCCTTCATGTCAACCGCGATATTTGTAATAACTGAATTTCTTGTCGGAATTACGGCTTCGTTAAACCGTCCGGAAAGGGGATCCAGCATTCCGATTATTCCGGGGACCATTTCAGAAAACCAGACATTCCCCTTATCGTCAATCACCACATCAGAAGGGTTCGCAAAAGGCGTCGGTATTAGGTACTCCTTTATACTTTCCTTTACAGGGTCTAACCTTGCCAGCCTGTTTCCGTTCGCTTCAGTTACCCAGATATTCCCTTTATGGTCAATTGCGATGGATGATGGCTGGCTGTCTGGTGTAATCAGGCGATACTCTTTCAGCTTACCTGTTTCAGGAGCAAAGCTGCCGATTCTGTTTCTGTTTCGCTCGACAAACCAGACAATGCCGTCATCCCCCAAGGCGATATCAGTCGGGTTGCTGCCCTCAATCGCAAGCGGGTATCCGTCGAATTTCTCTGTTGACGGATTGAAACTTACAATGCTATTCCCCGTTGAATTAACAAACCATACTTTACCATCTCCGGCAACGGCGATACCGGCCGGGCTCCCGGGAAAGGGGACCTCATATTCCTTAAAAGAGCGATCCTTCGGGATAAAAACCCCTATCTTGTTTCCGTTCTGTTCTGTAAACCATATATTTCCCTTGCTGTCTGCGGCTATGCCCACAGGAGAGGAATAGGGTGTTGGTATTGCGAACTCCTGAATCGTTACCTCAGCCGCAAGGGCTGAGCCGGAAGCGAAAAGAGCAATAAGTACAGTAATTGTCCTCACAAGACACAACACCTGAAAATCTGTTACCCCTCTTCTCCGGTATTGTACGTTTCGCCGGTAAAATCTATCTTCCAGTCCCTTGATTTCTCATCTGCGTCCAGATTGATCTCTGTCCGGCCGGTAAATGATCCGCCGAAGGAGGATGCTATTTCGTATTCTATAGGAACGATGGCTATATTCTCTACAATTTTGCCATCGGTTACAGTCACCTTAAAGTTGCTTGGGTAGTTCAAAACGATGCTTCTAAAACGATCTTCGCTAATTGTCTGATGTTTCGTACTCAAAAGCTTGTATGCTTCGTCAAGGGAAGTCGGTCCCCCGTCGCTGATATATGCGTAAAACTTTGTTACAGTCTCTTCAGGAGATTCAGCTGTCTGTATCTTGATCATGCCCTTATATTGGAAGGCATAGACGCCTATGATAACCAGCGGAACCAAAACGGCTAAGCCTATCAATAACTTTCTTTTCATTAGGATGCTCTGAAATTGTGGGTTTGGCCCGCTAAATACGGGCCAAACCCGAGATAATAAGATTGTTAAATTTGGTTCAGGTTGTCTACTCTCTGAGCTTTTTCGAGTATACCTTCTTCAACCAGTCCGTGGAGTTCCTGAGCCTTAGCATAGTCACCCTGAGAGAGGTTTGACTCGGCCGCATTTGGATCATCTACGAAGAATGTCGCTCTCATCTCAAGATGGAGGGGTCCGCAGAAATGCTGACAGTAGATCTCGAATTCTCCGGCAACGTCGGTAACAAATTCGGAGACAGCCGATACGCCACGAGGCGCCTTGAGCATCGTCCTGAGGCTGTAAGGTCCGTAGATGTTGAAGCCCATGATAACATCAGGATTCTTGGTGATTCCGGCGGCCTTGTCAATGTTGGTGACGATGATCCTTACCTTGTCACCCTTGTTTACCCTGATCTGTCTCGGGATGTAACCATAGCTGAAGGCCTTAACCCGGATCTCTTTTACACCGTCTTTCGTCGTTGTGACGCC
>JADFVM010000180.1 GCA_015222555.1 Pseudomonadota bacterium | reverse complement strand
TCGTTACTGTTTACCTATACAAAGATTTGTTTTCTTATCTCACTAATAACTCTCTTGGCGGATTAAGGAGGTAATAGATGTCCAAAATCTTACTTAAGTTTAAAAACAGCGTGATCAGAGAAATAACCTTGGGCCGCGGGGTTGTTACCGTTGGGCGTGATTCTGGCAATGACATAGAGATTGACAATCCCGCTGTTTCAGGCACCCATGCCACGATATGGCGGGATGGCGAAAATGTCTGTATTGAAGACGCTGACAGTACCAATGGTACATACTTTAAGGGGGAGAGGGTGGTGAGGGCAACTCTTGGCAAGGGGGATGAAGTGATTATAGGCAAGCATACTCTTCAGGTTATCGCCGGAGAGGGAGTGAGTGATGATGTGCCTGTTAAGCCCTTTGAGCCCTCGCTCGACAAGACGATGATTCTTGACACGAAGGTTAAGAAAAAGGTTATTGGGCGCTCAAAGGGGGGAAGGGGCGGCTTTGTGGTCATAGACGGCCCTGCCGAAAAAGAGCGCTACGAGCTGGTTGACAGGGTCACGACGATAGGAAAATCTTCCAGTGCTCTGATCAGACTCAAGGGTTTATTCGCCCCGAAGGTGGCGGCACTGGTAAACAGGACGGACAAGGGATATGTAATCACCCCGGCGGACGAGAAACACCCGCCCAGGATCAACGGATCACCGATAAATGAAGAACACCCTCTCAAGGAGAAAGATGTTGTCAAGATTGGAGGGCTTACTCTGGAATTTTTTATCGGCTAGTAATTTTTAACGAAGTAGGGCAGATAAGAATTTATAAAGATCTGGCAGAAAAAGAGGAGGAGCCCTTTCACAAACTCTCTCAGACATCTACCATAATGAAGAAAGAAGGAATTAAAAATGTGTAGATTATTCGGCTTTCGTTCTGTCATCCATTCTCAGGTCCACTCATCTTTGGTGAGTGCAGATAATGCGCTGGCCATCCAAAGTAATGAACATTCTGACGGATGGGGAGTGGCTTACTATCTGGCAGGGGCTCCTCATATCATCAAGACATCCCAGGCCGCCATAGAATGCAAAATTTTCCAGAAGGTTTCTGGTATCGTCTCTTCTGAAACGGTGCTTGCCCATCTGCGGAGGGCCACACTGGGAAGCAAAAATATTTTGAACACCCATCCCTTCCAGTACGGGAACTGGGTTTTTGCTCATAACGGGCATATAAAAAACTTCTCCAGACATAAAGCTGAATTGTTGAAAAGAATAAGCCCTGATCTCAAACGTTTCATCATGGGTGAAACAGACAGTGAAGTGATATTCTATTACATCCTCTCCCACCTACAGGCCAATATCGATCTGAATAAAAAAGACTGCCCCGTAAAGACTCTGGAAGTATCGGTGAGGGAGGCAATAGATTCTCTTGTCAATCAGGTCGGTGATTTCGCTGAAAAGGATGATGCAGGTAAAGATGAAACTTACCTTACCTTCATTCTTACAAACGGGGAGACGATGATTGCCCATCAGGGAGGGAAGCATCTCTATTACAGTACATATAAAAACAGATGTCCAGACCGGGATAGCTGTACAAGTTTCTCGCCCGAGTGTGAGGCGGCCACAGAAAGCGGCCGCATCAATCACCTCATTTTTTCCAGCGAACCGCTTTCCGGAGAAAATGTCTGGATTGCTCTGGACCGGGGGCAACTTGTTGGTGTAGATTCTGATATGAAGATAAATTTCTTTTAGAAAATCCTGCCCGGAAAAATTGAATATAAAACGGATATAATATCTATGAGTCTCAATTATTACCAGGGGCCGCTTAAGGCCCTGTTTTCTGACAATGTTCCTCTCATCGATGTGAGAGCGCCTGTTGAATTTGAAAATGGCGCATTCCCGCATGCTCTCAACCTGCCCCTTCTCGACAACGGGCAAAGACATGAAATAGGAATATGCTACAAAGCACATGGTCAAAAAGAGGCGATAGCGCTGGGTCATCGACTGGTATGCGGTCCAGATAAAAGCTCCAAAATAGAGAAATGGATAAATGAAATTGAAAGCAATCCGGACTGTGTTCTTTACTGTCTAAGAGGTGGCCTGCGATCTCAAATTTCACAAAGCTGGATTCTGGAAGAGGGTAAGAATGTCCCCATTATTAAAGGCGGTTATAAGCGGCTTAGAAACTATCTCATAAACAATCTGGAAGATTCCGTTAAAGAAAATTCATTTCTGGTGATATCAGGGAACACCGGTTCAGGAAAAACACGGGTACTGAATAAGCTGTCTAAAGATGGCTATAAAGCGATCGACCTTGAAGGATTGGCCAATCATCGGGGTTCGGCCTTTGGACAGAACCCAACGCCGCAACCAAGTCAGGTAAGCTTTGAAAACGGCATTTCTATTCAGTTTATAAAGGAAGAAAAGAAAGATTCTTCAGTTATTCTTTTTGAAGATGAAAGTATTATGATAGGGCAGTTGCAGATACCCCGTTCTTTATATGACAAAAAGAAGCAATCTCCCATATTTGTTTTAAGGATTCCCAAGGAAGAAAGGGTTGAGCTCATTTTAGAAGATTACGTCAAGGCGGTGTGGCCGCGATATGAAAAACTTGAAAATCGATATGAGCAATTTTTTGATTATTTTAAGCTTCCCTTTGACCGGATAAAAAAACGGTTGGGTGGACTGGTTCACGAAGAGTGTCTCCTTGATTTGCAAAGGGCTGTTAGCGAGCAGGAAAAAAGCGATTCTTTCTTATCGCATCGGGATTGGATTAATAAACTTCTAATCCATTACTATGATCCCCTCTATGAAAGAGGATTGGCCAAGAAAAAGTCGCTTGTTATCGGTGAAGGGGGGGCGGAAGAGCTGCGGGTGATTTTAAATTCCTATTCTCCAGAAGAGTAGAACGTTCTGGGCAGAGATTCATTGCATTCTTATAATCCCCTCTCCCCTGGTGGGAGAGGGTCAGGGTGAGGGGGGATAGCCTACTTTTTGCTTTGCAAATTTAGCCCAAGATTAGTGGCTGCTATGACTTTTCCCTGTATTACATCTAATGGCGTTCTGCTGCTTGACCTTTTCATTGTATATGGTGGATAATAAGTGACTTATTTAATAAGTCATAGAACTCCCCCTCCTTTGGGTGGGGTTACAGAAAAAAAGGCTTTGCCTTAATATAAGTACTGATAAGTCGTCATACTTTTCTTTGACGGCCAAAGAACAAGTATGCAAAAGAAAGGCCGCCCACAACTTTGGCCTTCGGCTTCCCTCGTTCACGCAACTGATTGCAGCGGAGACAAAAACTCGCTTTGCTCAGACAGTTTGTCTCCTTATTCTGCAATCATCTGCTTCACTCGGCTTCGTTGAACGGGAGCAAGCCCTTTTAGAGCAAGACCAAACCTCGTCCTCTTGGCGTGGTATTTACTTACATAAGGAGAGTTTTCAATGCCCCCATATCGTTCCCGTACTACGACTCATGGCCGCAACATGGCTGGCGCCCGTTCGCTCTGGCGTGCCACCGGCATGAAGGATGATGATTT
>JADFVM010000179.1 GCA_015222555.1 Pseudomonadota bacterium | reverse complement strand
GAAACTATTGATGAAGTGATAAAATCCGCGCTTAAATAATTCAGGGAAAAGCATCATATCCTGTCTTTGCGAGGCGCGTAAGCGACGTAGCACCCTCTAAAAGCGGTGCAACCTTTTTTTCAACAGACATAACCAATAAAGGAATAAATTTTCGGAGGTACAGGTGAGCAACGATTCATTTAACTGTCCCCATTGCGGGTAGCTGATTAAAAGTGAGACCGAAATAGACGTTAAGGTTTCAAAATATGTTATCAGAGGCGCCATTATCGGTTTTATTATCGGAGAAAAGAAGTATATCAACGCGGCCCGTTAGCAATTACATGGCTGATGCAAACGCACCTTCCCCAAAGGTTTAAATGAATAAAAAACCGCCCCTTCAAAAAATACCGTCTGTTGACAAACTCCTTAAGAGTAAATGCCTGGAAAAGCTGATTGAGAAACATTCAAGGGAACGGGTCGTTCAGGCCCTAAGGGCTATTCTTGAAGGTTTACGTCGGAAAATCAGAAAAGAGATAGGTCTCGAAATTTCCGATGAAATGATTGCCCTTGAGCTTGAATCAATTATTGAGGAGGAAAACAGCCACTCCTTAAAAAAAGTCATCAATGCAACGGGGACCATTATTCACACCAACTTTGGGCGCGCCATACTGCCGAAAGAGTCCATATCGGCAATTCAGGATGCGGCAGCCCAGGCGACCAACCTTGAATATGACCTGAAGAAGGGGAAAAGAGGTAGCCGGGATTCCCATCTTGAAGCGCTTATCTGCCGTCTCACAGGCGCTGAAGCAGCAACCGTTGTAAACAACAACGCCGCGGCAGTATTGATTGTTCTGAATACTGTGGCAAAAAGAAAGGAAGTCATTGTTTCCCGCGGTGAGCTCGTTGAGATCGGTGGCGCTTTCAGGGTACCTGACATTATTAAAACATCGGGCTGTAAGCTTGTTGAGGTGGGGACGACGAACAGGACCCGGGCAGAGGATTATGAAAGAGCCCTATCGGAAAAGACGGGGGTACTTTTAAAGGTTCATGCCAGTAATTATAAAATTATCGGCTTTACTGAAAACACAGACCTTAAAGAGCTTGTTGCCCTGGGCAGGAAGAACGCCATTCCCGTCATTGAAGATCTCGGCAGTGGCGCTCTAATCGATCTTTCCGTCTATGGACTGCCTAAGGAACCCGTCGTAAAAGAACAGATAGGAAAAGGTGTTGATGTTGTGACCTTCAGCGGAGACAAACTGCTGGGAGGGCCGCAGGCAGGCATTATTGCAGGGAAAAGAGCCCTCATTAATAAGATCAACAAGAACCCGCTCAAAAGAGCCCTTAGAGTAGACAAGATAACCATTGCGGCATTGGAGGCTTTATTCAGATTATATCTGAATGAAGAGACGCTGCAGGATAAACTCCCCGCGCTTCGTTTTATGACCCGCTCCCTCTCTGACATGGAAGGGCTTGCAAAGGCTGCCGCAAAAGGGCTGTCAAAATTCTTTGGCAATGACGCTGTAATTGAAGTTTCGAATGGGGGTTCTGAGATCGGCAGCGGCTCTCTGCCGGGGGAAGAGCTGGCGACAAAAATAATCACCATAGATCACAAAAAAATGTCAGCCCTAAAGCTGGCAGAACTTTTCAGGAAAAACAAGCCCCCCATTATCGGACGAATTAAGAATGATAAGTTCTTATTGGATGTGCGGTGTATAGAGAAAAGCGAGGAGCTGGTACCCGGCTGTGTAGAAAAGTAAAATTATTTTCTCCCTACCCTTTCAGCCCCTTCTTATTTTCCCAGTTTACAGTTTTCACGAAGATTTATGAGCTACCTCTTTACAGCGTCTGGGCAATACCCTCACCTGCCAGCTCCTTTTCCAGAAAGTCGGAAATAGACTTCATGACGACCCCCATAATCACATCAGAGGTCAAAACCTGCACCCTTAAACATATATCAACCAACCTGACAAACTCACGTTGACAGTGGTAAATTACTCTGATATTTTTGATCAAAGTACATTACCCACTATAAGCACTTAAGGCTTGCCGATGAAACCTCTCCGTTCCCTGATCTTACTTCTTCTTTCATTAATTATTCTTCCTTCTACCATCGTCTCCGCTGCTGAGGAATCCGCCATTGGGGGAAAACCCTGGGAGTATAACTTAGGCAAGGGGTTAAGAATCGCTGCCTCTGACTTTTTTATTGGCGGCTATATTAATGCCGAATACCTGGATGAGTCGGGTGAAGAGGGTGCTTTTATCCTCGATGACATTAGTTTCTTTGTTTTTGGGGACATTGGCCCACAGTTCAGATTCTTTTCTGAATTAGAAGATGAAGAAGCCCTT
>JADFVM010000178.1 GCA_015222555.1 Pseudomonadota bacterium | reverse complement strand
GCAAAAGGAAACAAGAACAGTTCCGCGACTATTTTCCCTTTGCGGCGCTTCTTGCCCACCAGATCAATCCGCCAAGAATAAGAGCGAATACCACTAGTGGAACCACATAAACATCAGTACCAGAAGCTGGTTTAAGATAGAGCCAATACCACGTAGACATTGTATGCTTTGAACCCTTTTCGCCGTTACTACCGTCCCATGCAGCAAAGGCGACAGGGATGAATTTGCCCAACTCAATCGACAGATCTTTTTCTTCGTCGGCCGCGACAAGAGACCTCTTCATAACGACCCTCCATGTGCCGTTATCATAGACACCCTTAGCCGTAAGACCGACTTCGGCAGCATCTCTTTTCTCTATTTCAGCAAATCCCTTGCTGTTTAGGAGAATAACACTCTCAGCGGTGTCCGTTGTGCCCCCCTTCCACTGCCATATATTGACTGGATTGACGGCGTCACCCATTCCGAAGTAGGGCTTTTCTGACGTTTCCAGAAGCCTTACGGGGAACTGAAGAGCAACACTGTCCTCTGAAATGCCGGGATCAGAAATATTTTCCGCATCTGCGTTACCTGGCGTACTTTTTGTCCTGTCATCCCACTCCAGTAAAAAGACAATATCCTTATCATTATAAACCGCCCTGGCTGTAATTGTATCATTTGAGGGCGTAAAAAACCTCTCCTTGCCGATTATCTGGGGCAACAGATAGAATGTGGTAGATGCCGTAGTGGCCCACCTTTCATCACCCGGGGCATCAGGCAGGTCTCCCTCGATCTTTTCGGCTTTGATTACCGTACTTTCGCCACGAACAATCTTCTCCTTTTCAGCCAGAGAGGCTGCATAGTTGGCAACATGCCATCTCTCCTCGATTGAAAGCTTTTTCTTGCTTTTTTCATTCGCAAAGTTAGGCATCTGTGTTCCGGGGATACCCGTCGAAATACGGGCATAGATATCCTTTGGATCGTTGCTTCCGCGGAAGGTCCATGGTTTGGTCAGGTTCCTAGGCCAGGTACGGTAACCAAGGTCGTCTTTCAGTTTCTTGATGGCTACGCCTTTACCGGCATCTCCATGGCACTCTGAACAGCGATCCTTGAACAGCTCCGCACCCTTCTTGAGGCTATCTTCCGATGATGGAATCTGCTTTCCGAAGTCAACCTGCGTTTCCGGTTTTTCCTCTTCGTATCCTGCAAAGGTCTTCAGGTAGGCCACCAGGTCCCACATATCCTGTTCGGATAGAATGTCACTCCACCCGGGCATATTTGTATTTGGCATACCATCGGCAATCATGCGGTAAATATCTTCATCATTAGGTACCATATCATCAAAACCGGTCGTATTGATCTTGTACATACCCGAGGTAAAATCCCTTGGAGGCGGATTCATTCTATCGGCACCGGGGCCCATACCGTCACCTTCCTCGCCATGACACCATACGCACCGTTTGTTGTAGACTTCGGTCCCATTGTCAACATTGCCAGATTTGGCCATTGCCGTACCGATCATGAACCACGAAATAAGTAAGGCCAGAATAATTTTCATTTTCATAAGTTACCGTCCTAACATTTTAATGATTAATGTGACTCACCCCATGATCTCGGGCTTTGACCCGTGTAATCATAGAGGAAAAGAATTACCTTCCAGATTTCATCTTCACTAAGGAAGTCCTGCCACACAGGCATGGACGAGAGCCAGGGTGTCGCTTCCTTAGGCAAGCCCGGTCCTCCTGTCGATATACGCCAGAAAAGATATGATTCCTGGAGCTGGGCAATAGTTCCCACATCCTGAAAATTAAGCGGCAGCGGGTTAAGCGCAGCAGCATATGGCCCCTTTCCATCCAGCTTATCGCCGTGACAGAACTGGCAGTTCTTGATATAGACAGCGCCTCCCTCCTTTACCAGCTCCTTAAACTTCTCCGGGTCTTCCTTTTCAAATTTCCTGTAGGGGTTTTCAAGGGTCATCAGGTCGTACCGTTTTCCGAAAGCCTTAAGCGAAGAGGGTGGCGCGGGATGGATACTTCGCAGCTCGATAGGCGCATCAAAGCTTGGCACCATCTTTTGATAGACATAACCGCCTATCAGCAAAGGGATAATGATAAATACAATATTCCTGATGTTCTTCTTCGACGGGTCCTCCACCAGCGCCTTGATGGGCGCCACCAGTTCCCTGGCACCTTCCTCTGTGGCAGTAAAGACCATAAAGACACCGCATATGACGAAGAACATATACATGGTGAGCAGGCTCGATGGAATCAGCTGGCCAAGAATCACGTTGAAGAAGATCTTGAAGGCAACGTAAACGACTACCAGTACCAGTAACGCCTGTAATAACTTTGGAATTTTCATAATCTATGACCTCAATAAGATTTTATTTTGAATCTGCCATATATTTGACCAGCAATTCCAGCTCCGAAGCAGCCATCTGGTCACCAAAATCTCCCGGCATCATATCCGGGTCAAAGCCGACAGCTATATTGGCGTTAGGATCAAGGATAGCCCTTCTCAGATATTCCCTGCTTTTTGCAGCACCTATCTTGGTCAGATCGGGCCCCATATCGCCCTCACCGGCGGCAATCTTGTGGCACATGGTACATCCGTAATTTTCGATCACCTCTTCCGCGGTCTTTGCCACAACCCGCTCGGCACCTTCCTCTTGCTCCTCATCGGCAGGCGCCTCCGTCGGTATCTCGACGGTAACATCAGAACCTGCCTTATCCTGAAGGTAAGCAACAACCGCTTTCAGCTCGACATCTGAAAGACCGATGCTCCCCGTTGACACATTCGGCATGGGGCTTACCGTGTCGTTCGTCCCTGACTTTCCGAAGCCGACAACTACAAAAGCTGAGGGTTCGACCATAGATTCATAAATATAACCCTCGGAATCGGTCGCTGTTCCCTTATAACGGGCATCGGACACCCTCTCTCCCGCTTTTGCTGCTACGCTGTCCAGCATAGGCGCCCGACCGCCTACGGCATTATGGCAAAGCGTACAGGTCCCCTTGCCGTTGAAGATCCTGTCACCAAGAGCAATAAATGACTCTATCGTCATGGCTCCCAGGTCTACCTTCTCCTCCACCGGAGGCGGCGCAGGGTTTATCTTAGGGATTCCGTAGTTGGCGAAGAGAGCAAAGGCCACTATGGCAAAAAGGCTGAACCCAACTACCTGAAAAAATTTTTTCATCTTGATTACTCCTTAATTATTAAGCCGTCTTCTTCGTACTGATCTCTGCGAGCCAGAAGATGAAGATGACTATAGCCATAAAGATGATTGTTCCCGCTGAGACCATATTTGCCGCAAAACCGAGAGTCGGCGTAAATGCATCGGGAGAATTGTCCCTCATTATGTCAACGACATGCCAGTGCTGACGGATACCGGACCTCACATAACCCATGAGGCCCATGAGCCATGTAAATGATACTGCCAGCAGGAAGAGGGCATACTGGGCCCTGTCGGGGACGGCCCCCCACTTGAGTGGCGCCACCTCCTTCGAGCCCTTGTACATCAATGTATCAATTACTGTTGACAGGATAATTACGGCCAGTGTGGTGCAGACCTGCGGAATAGAGGCAGCCACCTTGTAAACTGTGTTTGTAAAATACCCGTAATAGATACCAAGGATCAGTATATTGATGATCCCGGCAGTAAAGAGTGCCACCTGGGCAGCGTTGCCTGAAGTCTCCCAGGAAACGGTAGCAACCTTGTTACATCTCCTGTAAAGCATAAAACTGAGGAATGTGGCCAGGATCATTATATTTACAGCCGTGTTCTTGGCCGGCATTATGCCAAGGGGCCCGAGGTATTTATGGTAGGGACCACCGAGGGATTTGAGTTCGGCATTTGTCAGAACCAGGGTATGAGGCGTAAACCAGACCAGGAAGGCGCCCACAACGGCAATGGCGATATACTTAAGGTATTTGGTATACCTCACCGCCCCCTCGCTTCGTCCCATCCCACACCATAAATAGTAGTTGGCCGACAAAAAGAGCGCTCCGATAAGAACAGCCTGTATAATAAAGAGCCAGGCAAAGACACCTCCCATGAGGGTAATGCCCATCTGCTGGCTGTAGGCGTATATCTCGGCAGTCAGATAATAACCTGCAAAGGGAAGAGGCAGGAGAGCACCAATGGCAATGAAGTTCGCATTGTAACCCATCCAGTCGTAATGGGCCCTGTCCTCGCTGGTCTTTGACGTGAGAAACTTGTATGCAGCGTATGCGCCCACTACGGAGCCTCCGTAGGCGATATTGGCAATGACCCTGTGCAGGTTTATCGGATTCCACAGGAAGTTGTGAATCACAGCCCATGAATCACCGAGGAATGCCCCCTTGGGATCAACACCTGCCGGACTCATCATGAATGTCACCCAGGAGTTTGCAAGTAACATGAGCGTTGTGCCGACTGCATTGAGCAAAAGCCCCAGCGACAGATGAACCCACTTCCTGAAACCTCCCTGAAGCCACTTCCAGCCGTAATAATAGATATATAATGTTGCACTCTCTGCAAAAAAGATGAGCGCATAAGCAATCATGGACTCCTTGAATATGCTCGCCAGATATTTAAAGAAGTCGGGGTAGAAAATGATGAGCCCGAAAGCAAGAAGACCGCCGAATATGGCTGTCACCGAATAAGCCGTCAGGCTGACCTTGATGAACTCATAGGCCATATTGTCATACTTCTTATTCTTTGTCGCCATCCCGATCGCCTCAATGATGAAGACGAAGATCGGCACGGCAAGGACAAAGGCTGCGAACCATAGATGAAGCTGGGCTGCGAGCCAGATAAACACCCGGCCGTTGACCCCCTTGACCTGGGGGTAGTCCGCCTCCGTAAGCTGGGGGGCAGGAGGGTAGGCAACGGCTGCAGCATCGACGCCTTCCTCAGTCGGAGCGGCGGCCTTTTCTGCAGAAGGAGGAGCCTCTTCCGTACTGGCCATGACCTCCTGAACACCGGCCAGAGGCGTCTCGGAAAGAGGCAGATCAAAAACCTGAACCATTGCCGTTAAGATGAAAACGGCAAGGAGGATGAATCTGTATTTTTTCATAAATAAAACTAACCTCATACTCACTCCTTTCAATAATAACAATTTATTAAACGTTAAACGCTAAAAAAACAGAAAGCGTTAACGATCCTATTTAGCGTTAACGACCCCATTTAATGGTGAAAAAACAGCGAAAGCCCCTGGGCCTTCATCAGACCGACATCGAGGGCGAAATAAACTACGCCAAATACAACCAGCGCTACGACAAATGATCCGATAAATGATTTCAACTTATCCTCCTAGAGCTTGACAAAAACTTGACCTTAAAGAAACCAGATAAAAAAAGCCAGGATGGCAATTGCAACCGAAATAAAGAGCGCTGGACCCGCCCAACCTCCCTGTGACCCTTCTTCACTTTGATCCATAATAAACACCTCGCCTTTAACTATTATCGCAAATTGATTGACACATCAATTCCTGTTCATTCATTAACAACAAATATTCAAATTAAGCAAGAAGAAAATAAGCGATTCTGGATTGCCCTCGGCTTAATAGTCAACGTGCTGATCATCGCTGCGGCAATCTGGATACATCTGTCCAGATAAAGCGTGGGGAATAAATATCAAAATGCTTTTCACTTGTCAAGCTTTTTTTTGACACATCAATCCTTGTTCATGTATTAATAATAAATGTTCAAATTAAGCAAGAAGAAAATAAGTGATTCGGTGATTGGCCTCGGCTTGATAGTCAACGTGCTGTTCATCGTTGCGGCAATCTGGATGTATCTGTCCGGATAAAGCGTGGGGAATAAATATCAGAAATGCTTTTTACCTGTCACCTAAATCCTGCAAGTGCCTCTGATCTTTGCAATGGACAGGCCTTTTCCATAGAGTATTTTATATCGCCAGCCATATGACAATGCCTTTATCAGGCCGAGACTATTTTCCTTTTTTGTTAATACCCTTTTTCCACAGGCTTCATGCCTGTTGGTTGAGACCTTGTTATTTATGATTATTTAAGACCAGTATTCTTCTAAAAAAGCTTCAACGTTTTCCTTTGTCATCTCCCCTAAAAACTTATCAAGGACCTTCCCTCTGGAGTCTATGACAAAGGCAACAGGAACGGCATAAACACCATAGGCCGTTGCCACTGTACCCTTTTTGTCAAGAAGCACAGGATAGGTGAGACCAAGCTCTTTGATAAAATCAGTGACCGTATTTTTATCCTGATAAACATTTACGGCAAAGACAGAAAATCCCTGCTCTTTACTCTTTTTATAAACTTTTTCCAGCACTACCATCCCCTCCTTACAGCTGACACATGAGGAGGACCAGAAGAGCAGATAGGTGTTTCCCCTACCCATATCTTTTTTGAAATCAATTGTCTTTCCTTCTACGTCCGGCAGAGTGAAATCGGGGACGATAGCCCCTCTGTCCAGACCAATGTCAGGCCCTCCGCTGTCGCAGGCCGTAAAAGAAAGGGAGAGAATAAAGATCGGTAGAAGCAGGAGAGATCTGGATGTCATGCCTTTTCCTCCAGTGGTTAAACAGGTCTGTTATGCAATATTATTGATTTTTGTTCTGCCGGTCAATTAATGACGGTGTTCCATCTTTTTCATTAACTTACGCACCGGGGCATCGATTTTAAGTGTGTCACCATTTTTAAATTTCAGGGTAAGCGCTACAATGGTCCCTTCTTTTAACGGATTTTTCAGGCCGATTAGCATGATGTGGTAGCCATCCGGTGAAAAGGAGACGCTTTCTCCGGACTTTATGGTGAGTTCAGGAACGTGGTGCATCTCCATCATCCCGCCTTTGTGCATACTCATGTGGACTTCCGCCGCTCTGGAAGCGGGGCTTGAAATTTCCGAGATGACCAGGTCGGTCTTGCCGGAGTTCTTCAGGATCATAAAGAGGGCCGTGTTAGAAGCTCCTGGCGGGACGGCCCGGACAAAAGGATCATTAACTTCAATTGTTTTCCCGGTTAGGTCGGCGGCGAATGTCAATGAAGGAAGTAATAGTACAAGAAATACGTAAAATATCTGATAACTGAATTTCATATGTTTTTCCTCTTTAGCTGTTTAATCCCCTGGGGTTGAATTCCCCGCAGTTTGCTTCGTTTCGTCATTCCCGTACCCTCAGGGCATAAACTCGCGGGAATCCAGCCATTTGCAACTCTGGATTCCAGGTCAAGCCCGGAATGACAACCAAATACCCCGTCATA
Organism: Pseudomonadota bacterium; assembly: GCA_015222555.1. GTDB lineage: Bacteria > Desulfobacterota > JADFVX01 > JADFVX01 > JADFVX01 > JADFVM01. The sequence continues at coordinate 814 of JADFVM010000178.1, read as the reverse complement.
CGGGGTTGTTTATTTTTTCAAGAGGTGACGGCGAATCGCCTCTGAAAGGGTTAGGGCATCGGTTTTATCAGAATAGATTTCACTCAATGTTCCTTTCCCCGACACAAGATAGGTTTCTGTGGAGTGAGAAAAGGCATAGCCCATTTCTGACTCTTTCTGCAGTGCTTTAATGAAATAGGCCCCGTATCTATCGGCAATTTTCCTAATTTCTTCAGGTTTGCCGGTGAGGCCGATAATCTTCGGATGAAAGTAGCCTGTATATTCCTTTAACGCTTCAACTGTGTCGCGTTCAGGGTCAAAGCTGATGAAGATTCCCTGCACCTTATCAAGTTCTTCCAGACTGAGTCTGGAGAAGGCATCGGCCATTATTGCAAGAGATGTGGGGCAGGCGGTGGGGCAGGAGGTGTATCCGAAAAAGATTAACACTACCTTCCCTTTCATGTCGTGAAGAGAAAATGGAACACCTGCTGACTGCAGTGTAAAGTCGCCCCCTTTTGGAGGGCCGGCAGTTAACTTTTCCGATTTTTTTCCCTCTTCAGCTTTGTCTTCCGATTTGCAACCAGTAATAGAGAGAAAGGGGAGGCAAAGAAGAATTAAATATGTGACTAGTTTTTGACCTACTGATTTAGTCATAATTCCCTTTATGACAACCTTTTTAAAGTGCAGTATTATATTAGTTTCAAATAATTAATACAAGTTCTTTCCAGATGACAAATTAGATCTAAATATTGAGGGTATCTCTATTAATTCTGGACGAGTAGCTAAGTGAATTTAAAAAGTCGAATTCAAGGCAAAAATTGCAGCGAATAGCATG